>JASHWM010000035.1 GCA_030044075.1 Candidatus Rhabdochlamydia sp.
TTGGTCTGAACACGGAATGTTGGATCTTCTTCAGACAAAGAAGAAAGCGCCATAGAGAGCTTTTCTCGGTCCGCTTTTGATTTGGGTTCGATCGCCATAGAGATCACAGGTTCTGGGAACTCCATTTTCTCTAGAAGAAGCTCAGTGTCTTCGCTGCAAAGGGTATCGCCTGTGCTTGTAGACTTCAGGCCGATACAAGCTGCGATGTCCCCTGTAAAGAATTCATCACGGTCTTTCCTTTGGTTGGCGTGCATCTCAAGAAGCCTTGACACGCGCTCTTTTTTTCCCTTAGTCGTATTGATAAGGTTGGACCCTTTTGTCAAAGTTCCGGAATAGATGCGCACGAACGTCAGCCTTCCCACGTAGGGGTCGGACATGATTTTAAATGCAAGTGCAGCAAGCGGCCCGTCATCTTTTGGTTCAAGGGCCATATCTTCTCCGGTAGACACATTCGTTCCTTTGATCGTCCCGCGATCAAGAGGCGATGGCATCCATCGCACAATTGCATCGAGAAGAGGTTGGATCCCTTTGTTTTTAAAGGCGGTCCCGCAAACGACAGGATTCAACTTGTTTGAGATCACCCCTTGTCTAATCTTTGCATGGATCTCTTCCTGTGTGAGCTGCTCTGGGTTTTCAAGGACTTTTGCCATGAATGATTCGTCATTTTCATCGACGGTCGCAAGCTCTTCAAGAAGATGGGAACGCATTTGTTCGCATTTTTCTTTTAAGTCGCTTGGGATGTCGGCGAGCTGGTATTTCGCTCCCATTGTTTCGTCCAAGAAGAGGTAAGCCTTCATGGAAACGAGGTCGACCATCCCTTTAAATTCAGCTTCTGCGCCGATAGGGCATTGGACGGCAATGGCATTTGCACCGAGTTTTTCTTTCATAGATTCGATGCACATGAAGTAGTCGGCACCGACTCGGTCCATTTTGTTGACGAAAGCAATGCGAGGCACTCCATAGCGGTCAGCCTGTCTCCACACGGTTTCTGATTGCGGCTGCACACCTGCAACTGCATCGAAAACAGCGACAGCTCCATCAAGAACCCTTAAGGAGCGCTCCACCTCAACGGTAAAGTCGACGTGCCCAGGGGTATCGATGATATTGATCTTGGAACCTTCCCAATAGACTGTAGTCGAAGCGGAAGTGATGGTGATGCCACGCTCTCTTTCCTGTTCCATGAAGTCCATTGTTGCAGCACCCTCGTGCACTTCGCCGATGCGGTGTACGCGGCCGCAATAGAAGAGGATGCGTTCTGTACACGTTGTTTTTCCTGCGTCAATGTGGGCCATAATCCCAATATTGCGCACTTTGTCCAGGCGGTCTGTTTCTGGTCGTTTAGACATAGATTTCCCTTATGTTTACCATTTGTAATGGGCAAATGCTTTGTTCGCCTCTGCCATGCGGTGCGTGTCGTCTTTTTTCTTAATGGTAGTGCCCTGATTTTGGAAGCAGTCTGCTAGTTCAGTCGCCAGCCCATCTTCCATGGACCTGCCTGCTTTTGCACGTGAATGCGCGATAATCCAGCGCATCGCCATAGAAATTTGACGGTCGAAAGGGATTTCGACAGGAACTTGATAGGTTGCGCCGCCGATCCTTCGAGATTTTACTTCGAGGGTAGGTTTTGCATTCTCAAGAGCCTGTTCGAAGGCTTCTAAAGGGTTTTCCGCTTTGACTTTTTTTGAAAACTTTTCAATCGCCTGGTAAACAATGCTTCGGGCTACGGATTTTTTACCGCCGACCATGATCTTATTAATAAACTTTCCTACTACTTGGCTGTTGTAGATCGGATCTGGCTCAATCTCTCTTTTAACAGCACGGCGTCTTCTTGACATAGATACAATTCCTTCACTTAAACGTTTTTAGTTTTTCGATTCCAAGTAAGTTCACTCGGTTCTACTTAAGCGACCAGCCCGAAGTTAAAACTGCAATTGCAGCAGATAAAACTACGAGCTAGGATAACTATTATAAAAGCTATCCTAATATTACTTAGGCTTTTTCGCCCCATACTTGGATCGGCTTTTCTTACGATCTTTTACTGCTGCGCAGTCTAGTGTTCCACGCACAATATGATAACGCACGCCTGGCAGATCTTTTACACGGCCGCCGCGTACGAGAACAATGCTGTGCTCTTGCAGGTTGTGTCCTTCACCACCGATATAGGCAATGACCTCTTGCCCGTTAGATAGACGTACCCAAGCAACTTTCCTCAATGCAGAGTTAGGTTTTTTAGGAGTCTTTGTCTTTACTTGCAGACATACGCCCCTTCTTTGAGGGCACTGCTGCAATGCGGGAGATTTTTTTCTCTTGATTTTTGGACTACGTCCACTTCGAACTAGTTGGCTAAATGTCGGCATCGTCGCCTTTCTCCTTACAAATTCATAAAATAGAATATCGTTCGCTTTTTTCCTTAGCGATACGAAGAAAATATAGCTGGAATAGAGAATTATTTGCAAAGTGATTTTTAGGAAATTACAAATGCCAATAAGTTTTTATAGGTTAAAATTGTTTTTTTTTGGTATTCCAAAAATTATAATGTAAATCTATTTCTTCATGAAACAGATATTTGTAATATTGTTTTTTCTATTTTTCAGTTTTGCCCAAGCTGAACAGTCTTGGAAAGAGCGGGACATTCCCCAGATTATCGGGGAGATTTTAGAATATCACATCGAATATAAAGAGATCAGCCCGAAACTGATCGCCAGGTCGTCAAAAAATTACTTACATCAATTTGATGCTGCCAAGATCTATCTTTTGCAACCAGAAGTGGATGAGATCACATTGAGCAAGAATGAGAATTGGGAGCTCATCACAAAAGAGTTTAAAAATAGGGACTTTTCCTTTTACAAAGCCCTTTTTGCACTTGTTCAAAAAAGTATTATACGTTCGAGAGAGATCAGAAAAGAACTGGTGAAAGAGCTCATCTTGCAAAATGAGATTGAAGTCCAAAAAGGCAAGAGCTACCTGGGATATTCAAAGGATTCCCAGTCCCTGAAGGACAGGATAAAAAAGCAGATGGTCGATTTCCTGAGAGATCAAAAGCAATATTATACTTCCCAGCCCTGGAATACGGAGATGCGCCAAAAGGTCTTTGCATTTATGGAAAAGAAGTTGCAAAGATCGGAAAACATCTATTTGAACATGAATGAAAGTCTATTTGTGACCTATGTCTTAAAAGCGCTTGCCAAAAGCTTGGATGCGCACACGGCATTTTTTAATGAAGAGGAGGCTTTTCAAATACGGACG
>JASHWM010000036.1 GCA_030044075.1 Candidatus Rhabdochlamydia sp.
ACAGGGTATTGCATAACAAGCTGAGCAATTTTCGCCATATCATAGCCGGTTGTGTAATGCTCAGGGTAATGCAAACCGTGGGGATTGCTAAAGTGGGTATTGTTGATCCCCCTGCTCCTGAGATGCTCGTTCAATTCCTTCATAAAAGTGTCCACATCCCCGCACATATATTCCGCAAGGACGTTTGCTGCGTCATTCCCTGAGACGAGCATCATCCCATGTAATAACGTCCGCAGCGAAACTTTTTCTCCGATTTTCAAACCGGCGCTTGTTCCGCCGATCTCGAGACGATAGGGAGGGTAGCTCGTATATTGGGCCCTGCGGACAGAAGGGGCGACAAGGACTGCAGCTTCTTTGGAAACAAGGGCTAGCTCTTCAAGAGAACTTTGATTTTTTTCTAGGAAATACAGGGCCGTGGCAAGCTTTGTGATACTTGCAGGGAAACGTGTCTCCCTTGCGTTTTTCTCATAGAGGACCTTGCCAGTATCTCCATTCATCAAGACGGCAGTAGGGGCTTTTACCTCAACTTGAAGTGGTTTAGCAAAGACAGCCGAAGTAAAAAAAATAAGACAACAAAGGAACTTGCGCATCTTTTCCCCCAAAACAGAAGTATTTAGCAGAATTAATTTTTTCTCGCAACCATCACACTCGCAATATTTTAAAAACTTGCAAAAGGTTTTTACGGAAGACTTTTGTATCCTTCTCTTTAAAAAAAACTCCAAAAAACATATTAGTAAATTTTTGAATAATGCTCTTGACAAGGCCCCATTTCAAGGTTAAACTGAAAGAACCCGAAGAGTGTGAGGATACATGATCAATCCAATACAGCTAGAAGAAGCGTTCAAGAACTTTACTGAGAATTTCAGTAAGCTTGCTCCCGATGGGGTGATTCCAGTGAACCTCAACCTCTTAAATGAGATCGGCCTGCTCAACCATACTGAGCTGGAAAATAACAATGGGGACGCTATCACCCAGTATTTCAATGTGATCGAAGCATCCGACAAGGTCACTCTGTTCAACCAGCAGTTTGCCGTTTGGATTGTTCCCAAGATGGTTGAAAACCATCCAATGACGCTTACCTTTATTTCTTTGCTTCAAAATGACAAGCCCCACCTGGAAATTGTATTCTCCACTTCGGGGGTCTACAACACACCCAAGTACATCTTAAAAGTTCTTCAACATTTCCTTAAGGAAGTACTTGATACAGAAGCTATTATTTCATCGATAGGGAAAAAACCCTAAGATTCCCTGGCACCAATTTTCTTAAGAAGGGTCAGGACGTTCTTCCCATTTGTATATTCGTAGTTTGCTTCGCTCATCGTCTCTTTTATGATAATGACACCAAGTCCTCCTTCGATCCTTTCTTCTAGCTCCTCTTCGGAATAGACTTTTGGAGAGAACTCCAAAGGATTGAAAGGGATGCCAGAATCAGCAATTTGGAATTGAATGTATTCTTTTGGAGAAAGCGAACAGGAGATCTCCAGGGGCCCCCCTTTTTCTTTATAGCCATGTCGGATCACATTGACAACTGCTTCCTCGAGAGCAAGTTCGATCTTGTGGGCATCGGAAAAAGGACAGCGGGACTCTTTGATCTTTTTTTGTACCCACTTCATAATGTCAGTAAAACAATTCATCGTGGCAGTAAATACTACCTTTTCATAGTTGGAATTGTTGTCCATTTGATGTCCCTATTGTATTAAACCATCCGCAATTTTCAGAGCCATAGAGCGATAAAGAGGATCTAAAGCATTATCTTCTGCTCCTTCAATGGAGTCTAGCTGACCTAAAGAAAAATTTAAAACAGTTTCACGTTTTCCATTTGGAGTAATAAAGGAGAGATCATAAACGTTGTCGGAGTTCACATAATCATATTCTGCCATGGCCGTCACAAAAACAGGTCCGACAAGGATCTTTTGGGTGATGTTATCGATGAGGGTGACTTCTGTTTTTAACACTCTGCGGCCTTCTGTGGGAACGAGGTTATGTCGCAGTTTTCCAGAGATCGGGTGGCGATCGTACCTGTATCCGATCTTTTCTTTATCATCCTGCACAATGACAACTTGCAAAGTCAAATGCGCATCATGGCCCACATATTGAAATCTTCCCGATGTGCTGATCTCCCTGACAAGAGCTGCTGTCAACTGGCCGTCTGTTGTATCCCCCTTTACAAAAGGGATCGAGATTGTTTTGCTTTGATAAGTGGGATCTTCATCATTGAACCTGTATCCGCATGAAGATAAAAGACTGCTTGCTAGAGCAACTAGCCAAAAAAACCGCAAGGCTACCCTCCTTCAGCAAAGCTACCATCTTCTTTCAGAGGAACACTCACCTCTTCTTGCGAAGGAGCGATCATCTCTTCTTGGTGGACAATTTTCCCTTCATCCTGTGTGCTTGCCTCCTGCTCTTGCATATCGCTTGCTTCTTCTTCCTTAACGATGATTTCCTCTTCTTTCAGAGCGGGGGGCGGCTGAAGTTTTGCGATTCGCTCATTTGATTTTTCAGCAACTTCTGTACCTTCATACTTATGGGCAATCTGGGAGTAATAAATATACGCAGCATTCTTTTTCTTTGTCCTCTCATAGAACTCGGCAATGTCGTAGAGCGCTTTCGCATAGACTTCTTTCATGTCTTTTAGCATCGCTTCAGCAACCTTGTGCCTGGACTCCCCGGGGAAGTCTAGTTTGAATTTCTTCAGGTTGATCTCAGCTAGGTCTAAAAAGTCCGGATCGGGATATTGTTTGCGGCATTGTTTGAGATACACTTGGCCAATCCCCAAGTAGCTCTCCGGGGCAAGGCGATGCTTGGGGAATCGCCGGATCAATGTCTGGTAGGTCTCGATGCAGTTGCGAAAGTCATCGGTCTGTAAAAGGATCTCAGCTTTTCCAAAAAGGGACTGCGCGGCGAGGTCGTGGTTGGGAAGTGCCATGATGACCTCGTCATAAATTTTTAAAGCATGCTCTTTTCCATGGATCAACTTGGGCATTTTTTTCCATCCGAGCAAATGTCTTTTCGACCCGGTGCGGAATTTCTCTGCGATCTCAAATTTATAGGTAATTGCATCTTCAAAGTGTTTCGCTGCAGAGATTTTTTTTAGATATGAGGAAAATTCCTTATTGGCAAACTCGTAGTCCTGCAAATAAAAAAACGCAACGCCCTTATAAAAATTCGCCTCATCAGCAAAAGGGGTGCCATCGAAGTTCTTGGTAATGATCTCGCTTTGATGAAGCATTTCTTCCCAATTTTTTTTCTCATTTGCAGTCATGAGCAGGCTATAATGTTCTCCGACAGTTAAGGTCGCAACATCATCTTTTTTATATAATTTACCATTCTTGAGTATATAAGCGGCGTGCATGTCCGTCGGGACAATGACGAGAAGACAAAGCGAGAAAAAACCAGCAACAAATTTCATAAAACAATCCACAAGAAAAATGATAAAATTTTAATCTTATAAAACGTATATTGTCAATCTATTAATTTTAATTCCTTAACATAATT
>JASHWM010000037.1 GCA_030044075.1 Candidatus Rhabdochlamydia sp.
TTAAGAATAAACTATCCTGATCAAAAGGTTATGATTAGCGCTCGTTGCGCGTCCGTCGAACCCGCCATTGCAGCAGCAGCTCGATTTCAAAGTGTTTCGTTATTACTTGATAGAGGGTATGGCGATGCTTGGAAGCTCGCCCGCTCTTGTAGTATCTTTGCAAGCCTGCCATTTGTCCGCAGGGTGATTGAAGAGGAGTTTTCTTGCGATGGGATGGAAAAGCTTGATGCAATTCAAGAAAGGATTGTTTTTGTTGCGACTGAAGATCCATCAGCTGATCAGGTTGTCTCATGGAAAAGAAGAAATTTTACTTATGAGATGTATGAAAAAAGACGGACTACCCATGAAAATGACGCGTTGATTGCTCTTGGGCCGGAAAGCGATCATTGGTCGCCGTGGAATGAGGATGAATATCGCCAGATTGATCAACAGCTTCAGCAAATTGGCATTATCGCGCAAAATAATATTCTTCCCTCGCAAGAACAATACCCTGAGCGTGAACCGAGAACTTGTTTTAGTAAAAATTGTTTTCCACTTTTATTTAAGGCATGGTGTTAACAAAGAAAAAAGCAAAAGCAAAGAGATCTAGATCTTTGCTAAGAAAGCAGCAATTTACTCTATATGTTGAGTCGTGTAAAATTTCAGTGCAATCGGTTTAAAGAGGTTTATGAATTGGATTAACAAATTTCAGCTGTTCCTTTTTGATTTTGATGGGCTTCTTGTCGATACGGAGCATCTTCATTACAAGGCCTATCTCAATATGTGCGAAGACCGCGGCTATCACCTAGACTGGGATTTTTCGCAATTTCTGCAGGCGGCGCATTTCAGCTCGACGGGTCTTAGAAAAGGGATCTACGAGCGTTTCCCTAAACTTCAGCAAGAGGAACCAAAATGGGAGGTGCTCTATGAGGAAAAGAAAAAGGCCTACCAAAAACTTCTTGAAGAAGGAGAGTTTTCTTTGCTCCCTGGGGTTGAAAATATTCTGATCGCTTTACATAAGGCCGGCATCAAACGGGCTGTTGTGACCAATTCAATGAAAGTTCAGATCGAGGCCGTAAAAAGAGCGCTCCCTATCCTTGATACGATTCCCCTATGGATCACACGCGAAGATTATAAAGACCCCAAGCCAAGTCCCGAGTGCTATCAGAAAGCTCTTTCGCTTTTAGCAGAAAAAGGGGACAGGGTCATCGGTTTTGAAGATTCTCTAAGAGGGCTTCAATCGCTTTTGGCAGCAGGGGCCGAAGGGGTCCTGATCTGTCCTCCCGATCATCCCCAGCTTGTTTTGGAACATGCGCCAAAAGTACCCCAATTTTCTTCTTTCCTCGAGATCAAGGAACTTTAGCCGTAGAAGACTTGGACCAGGAATAAGCCTTGCGCAGGCGCAGTGAACCCCGCTTTTTTGCGGTCTTTGGCCGCAAAGATCTCAGGGACCTCGGAGAGTTTGGTGCGTCCTGCTCCGATATCAAGAAGAGTTCCTACAATATTTCTTGCCATCTTATATAAAAACCCATCTGCCTCCAGTTCGATGCGGACGCCAGATGGCTCGTCTATGATGTCGAGCCTTCGCAAGGTTCGTATGGCGCACTTCGCAGCGCTTCCCTTGTACGCCTCATTTGCAAAGGAAGTAAAGTCCTTCTCTCCGATAAACAGCTCGGCAGCCTGTCTTATTAGAGCAAGGTCGATCTTTTCTAAAACATGTAAGCAATAGGCCCTTTTGAAAGGGTCCATCACTCTGTCCAGGTGGAGATGATAATGATAGACCTTTCCTGTTGCGCTGAAGCGAGAATGAAACTTGCTATCGACATTTTCAATCGATTTTATTCGGATGTCGCGGGGGAGGATAGCGTTGAGGGAAAGGACAAGGCGGGCTGCCTCAATTTTTTCATCCGCACAAAAATGGGCCACTTGGCCAAGAGCGTGGACGCCTGCGTCGGTCCTTCCGGATCCCGTGAGGTCGGTAGGTTTTCTTAATACGACCTGAAGGGCGTTTTGGATCAGCGACTGGATAGAAGTGCTGTTTGGCTGTACCTGCCAGCCGCCATAATGGGTGCCGTCATAGGCGATGAGCATTTTATAGTAGTTCACAGCTTTGCAAGGATGGTTTGTGCGAAGACAAGGTCTTCGGGTGTTGTGATCTTTATATTATAATAACTGCCATATACAAGCTTGATGCAAGAGCCGCTTAGCTCTACCATCTGAAGGTCGTCAGTCACGGCAATCTGGTGTGCAGCGGCCTTTTCATATCCTTTGAGCCAAAGATCGATTGGGACGACCTGGGGTGTGTGCATTTCCCAAAGCAAGGAGCGGTCGACAGTCTTTTTTGCAAAAAATTTTGAATCGATCTCTTTAATGGTATTTTTAACAGGGACTGCCGAGGCGGCGCCATGATGGCTAATAGCCTCTTCAAAAAGTGCCTTTACATCGATCGATTTTAGGAAAGGCCTGTTGCTGTCATGGACGCAGACAAGACCTTCTTTCAGGCCCAAAGCAGAAATGCCATTATAGACTGAGTCGTGCCTTTCTTTCCCGGGTCTTGCAAAGCTCACTTTTTCACTTATTTCAGAAAAAAGATCCCGATACTTTTTTCGCAGACGACAACAATCTCGCTGACATAGGGATTTTGGATAAAATGATCAAAGCTGTGGAGGACCATAGGTTTTCCTCCCAGGTCCAGATATTGTTTAGGGACAGGCGTGCCCATCCTCTTTCCGGTGCCGCCGGCAACCAAGATAACGGGGATTTTCATAAAATTTTATAGGGTAAAGAGGAAAAGGATAACAAAAAGGCCGGAAAAAAGCAAACACCGTAAAATCCTCTTTTAAAAAAGAAATTTTACGGTGTTATAAGAAAAACTTATGAGAGGTGTTTGGAAACAAGCTTGGTCATTTCGAACATGTTGACCGCTTTTTTTGTTCCGCCAAATACTTTCGCGAGTTTTTCATCAGGAATAATATTGCGGAGGTTGTTTGGATCTTGTCTTTTGTTTGCTTTAATGTAAGCCCACAGCTTTTTTGTGACTTCAGTACGTGGAAGAGGTCCTCTACCTACGATAGCTGCGAGTTCTTCGCTGATTTTCATTG
>JASHWM010000038.1 GCA_030044075.1 Candidatus Rhabdochlamydia sp.
ATATTTTACGTTAAATAGAAAACGTAAATATCTTATAAAGAAGAAGTTATAGAAAGAAAAATTGTTTATCTGCGACCACCGCCATGTCCGCCGCCTCCGCCACCACCCCCGTGGAATCCGCCGCCACCGCCATGGAATTCACCTCCATGGCCGCCTGAGCCTTCCCCATGGCCATGTTCCCCATGATCATGGTCGTGGTCATGGTCGTGGTCATGATCATGGTCGTGATCGTGGTAATAGTGGTAGTGGTGCGCATTGTAATTATCGAAATCGGCTTCCGACCAAAACCATATTCCATAATACCATCCCGGGCCCCACCAGATTTCCGGTTCGTCGTAATAGTAATAATTGTATTGGACGTTTTCTTCTGAGTTCTTCTTCTTTTTTTTCTCTTCCTCATTATTATCGGAAGAATCATCAGAACTGTCCGCAAAAACGCTTGTAAAAAACAATACAGCCGCAAAAGCTACATATTTTTTCATCGACGCCTCATCTTTTATATGCTTTTTTTTTGGACTGTAGCACAAAGATATTAAATTCGTAATAGAACTTCTGAAGAGATTATTTTAGATATGATTTCTTTTGACATTTCCCCTTTTGACCAGATTTCCCATTGTGCGATGGCCTGATTGATAAACATCTCATGTCCGCAAATCACCCTATGTCCGCTTGAGCGCAGTATTGTAATGGCCTCTTGCTGTATCGCCTTAATATCGACATCAAGCACCGTGACGCCATTGGGGATATACTTTGACTGGACCGGAATGGGGACAGGGGTCGCGTTGACCAGTATATCATATCCCTCGTTGCACTCTTCTTCTATTTGTGCAAGGCTGCTTCCCTTTGCTCCTAGCTCCTGTGCGATCTTTTGGGTTTTTTCTCCATCACGGCCCAAAATGGTAACAAATGCGCCTCTTTGCATTGCTTCTCTTGCGATCGACCTTGCAGTGCCGCCGGATCCTAGGATGGCCATTTTTTTTCCTGCAATGCCTTCGTATTTCTCTAGGGCATCAATGGCGCCTCTCCCATCGGTATTAAAGCCTATGGACCTTCCCTTCTCAAACAGGACTGTGTTGACTGATCCGGTTTTTCTTGCCTCATCATCCATACCATCCAAAAAGGAAATGATTTTTTCTTTGAAGGGCATGGTGACGCTAAGGCCATGAAACCTCAGCTGCTTTGCAAGAAAAGAAAATTCCTGGAGTTCCCCCTCATCCAGATGAAGTTTGATGTACACCCCGTCAATACCAAGAGAGCCCATCACTTTGTTATGCACAAAGTGTCCAATGCTCTTCGTGACCGGGTTGCCGATCAGGCCATAGACAGACGTCGAAGGGCTTAGCGACCTAAAATGGTAGACTTCCATAAGGTCGCGCACACTGAGCTGTCCTTCGCCAGTAGAAGAATGAACCCCTTGGCGGGCGTAACCAATGAGGCTGCCATAGATGGGCCCAAGCACTCTTGTCAGCGCCCCCTTTTCCCCCATGCATATCCCGATGATTTTTTTTCCAAGCCCAGATTGCTTCTTTACAAAGAGCATCATCTTCATCGCATCGAGGGTAGACCTCGCTTTTGTGGCGATCTTGCATGCATAAAAAATGGAGGGCTCCATCTGCGCTAAGATGTTCTCAAGATCATGCGGTGTTTTTTCAAAATTGTGATAGGAACCGATGATCTTGACGTCGGGATGCAGTTTACTCATCCTATAGATAAAATCCTGATCCGTATCATGCTCGAGATCGACAAACTCCGGCCTCAGCAAAAATAGTTTCTCAAGTAAAGAAAGTCTTTCCTCTTCGCTTCCCCTGAAAAACCCGCCATGGGATTGTTTCCTGAGGGTCACAATGACAGGCAAGGTCTTTCTTTTGAAAAACTCCTGGATTTCTGCAAGGTCGATCTGATCAAAACAGTCAAACCTTATCTCGATCCCATCAATGTCACTTTCGGACATTTCAAGTTCTTCCCTATCTCTTGCTATACAAAACAGCATCTCTTCCCTTCCTGCTGCATTCATGATCAAAAAAAAATGACTTCCTATCCTTGACAAAAAGAAGGAAAATCCAGATTATCGCCTCTGCAATTATGCAAGGAGTTACCTATGATAACAAAATCTAAACAAAAAATTTCTCTATTTTTTACTGCTATTTTTATTTCTCTATTTACTTTTGCAAATGCCTCGATAAGCGTGATGGACTTTTACTTTGATTACTATTCATCGCCATGGAGCTGGGGATTGCAAAAATCAGGTTCCAGCCTCAACAACCAGGATATCAATTATGCTCTGCTCGAGAAGACCAATTCCTGGTTCCCTTTTACTGGAGACAGGATCAGCATGATGGTCTGCACGCAAGACATCGATGATATGTCCCCTGATGCATTTATTAATACAATTACAGCAGGCACGCTCGGACCTGTGTCTTCTCCTCTTTGGGCAGACGATTGCTCTTTTAAAGTGCTCCAGGAAGGAAAGATCACAACGCGTGGAAAAGAGGTCAAGATGATCTTCGGACAATTGACACTTCCGACAAAAGAGACCGTCTCAACCCTCACATTCGTTTTCTCCTATGAGATGACAGAATGGTTCAATATCCTTCACAAGGGCGCGACCATCACTTTCAGCTGCCCAACCCCAATTTTCGCAGATCATGTTGAAGACTTCAAAGAAACATTCAACTCTATGAAAATTGTTAAGTAGTTTTAAAATTCTGGTTTCTCATATATTCACTATGAGAAAAATCGATCTGGCAAGGCCCTCGGGACGAGGGCCTTGCTTTTTGCCGTAAATCATTGGAGGAACTATGTCTTTACCTGCAAATTTTTCAGGTGCCCCAGGAGAAGAGCTGCACCGCCATTTTCGCAATCTCTGCATCGAAACAAAAAAAATCATTAAATCTTCAAAAAACCCTAAAGAACTTGAAGAGGCAATGGAGCATTTTATTGATTCGAGCAAACAGATGAACTGGCATCAGAAGCCTTCTGGCGTCTATCATAAAGATGAGGGCGACAAAGCAGTGATGAAAGTCAAAACAGAGTTCACAAGATACATCGACGGGATAAAATCCAAGAGGGCCGACTCAAATCCCCAAGACCTCCTCGATGCCCTCGCAGAAGTCGACAGGCTTGTAGGCAACTTAAAAGCAACCTAAGAAGGTCCGTCTTTGGGGACGCCCATTAGAGTGTGTCTCCATAGGCCAAATAAATGCATTCGTCTTCTCCAGGGATCAAAGGCATCTCTAAGGCTTCGCGAAGAGTGATCCACCGATACTCGGAATGTTCGTTCTCATCAATCGTCACACTCTTTGGAAAGTTTTCAAAGTTGTGCTCGAACATATGGTAGATGAAGTCAATATGGGGATAACGGATGTAGACCTTTCCGAAATATTTGACATGTTCAGGTTTTAGCTGGATGGTTGTTTCTTCCAAAACTTCCCTGACCACTCCCGACATCGGGCTTTCCTCTTTTTCCAGCTTGCCTCCAGGAATCCCCCATAAATTCCCTTCGGTCTTTGAAGGGACCCTTTTTAAAAAGAGGACACGGTCAGAGACATTGATAAAACATGCCGCCACTTCAATTTTTGGATTGAAGTTCTCCGGAGGAGTTTGAAAAACAAGTTTCTCTTTTTCTGAAAAAACGCCCATATCCTGCCCATTTTTTTACCTATAATTATGAAGGGATTTCTCAAAAAAAACAATGAGAATATGCTCGAAAATGACTTCCCAAAGAAGACTTTTACTGGTATTATAGACCTTCTAAAATTAATTAAAAAAAATGTTATGACAGATAAAGACGCCCTCCAGGAAGCCGTAAAAAAAAGGCGCACTTTCGCCATTATCAGCCACCCCGACGCAGGAAAGACAACGCTTACAGAAAAGCTCCTCCTTTATTCCGGGATGATCCAAACGGCAGGGATGGTCAAAGGAAGGAAGGGGCGCAAAGCAGCCGCTTCGGACTGGATGGCGATGGAGCAGGAAAGGGGCATCTCCATTACCTCTTCCGCGATGCAGTTTTCCTATAAAGACACCATCATCAATGTCCTGGACACCCCGGGCCACGAAGACTTTTCCGAGGACACCTACCGCACCCTGACGGCAGCGGATTGCGCGATCATGGTGATCGATGCGTCCAAAGGCGTTGAGAAGCAGACCCGCAAACTCTTCGAGGTATGCCGCCTCAGAAAGATCCCGGTGTTGACATTCATCAACAAGATGGACATGCCGGGCCGCGACCCGATCGACCTGATGAACGAAGTAGAAAACGTCCTCCAAATTCATTCCTATGCGATGAACTGGCCCATAGGAACGGGAAAAGAGTTCCAGGGCGTTGTCGACAGAAGGGCAAACGAGTGCATCTTTTTTACAAAGACCTCCACAGGCGGAGCGCAAAAAGCCGAGTTGACAAGACTTCCCCTCTCAAGCGATGAAACAAAAAAAAAGATAGGAGAGGAGGCATATCAAAAATTGCTCGAGGAGCTCGACCTTTTAGAACTTGCCGGCAACCCTTTTACCCTTGAAGGATTTTTGGCAGGAAAGATTACTCCTGTGTTCTTTGCATCTGCCCTGACAAATTTTGGTGTGGAGCCGTTCTTTGACGCTTTCATCCACCTTGCTCCATGTCCCCAAGCAAGGACAGCCCTAAAAGCCGACGGGGCAGAAATTGAAATTGATCCGATCAACACCCCCTTTAGCGGCTACGTCTTTAAGCTCCAGGCAAACATGGACAAGCGGCACAGAGATAGCGTCGCGTTCATCAGGATATG
>JASHWM010000039.1 GCA_030044075.1 Candidatus Rhabdochlamydia sp.
CCACTTGCTTACCATGCAAGTGCTCTACCACTGAGCTACCTGGGCGTCTATTTTCCGATTCACGCCGAAAGCATTAAAGCTTATTCCCCATGGAAAATAAAAACAACATCTTTCTCTACTACTCGACAATTTTTGAGCTTTTAACGCTGCCGATAGATAATTCTTGCCTTTGTCAGATCGTATGGAGACATTTCGACGGTGACAACGTCGCCTACCAAAACACGAATATTGCGCATACGCATTTTGCCGCAGAGATGGGCCATAACATGCATTCCGTTGGCAAGGACAACTCTAAAGGACATGTTTGGCAAAAGCTCTTCCACCGTCCCGTCAATTTTAATCGTATCTTCTTTAGGCATAGTTTAGATAAGCAAAGTAGAATTATTGTAGAAATACCATAGATAAAACAGGATCAATTCGTTTAATGTCAAGGTCTTTTCTTGTAAAAAAACATTTTTCTTGCCCGCAGGACGACCGCTTTGTTATCCTAGGAAGGCCTTAAAACTGAAATTCATCATGTCAGAAAATACTCTTTATATAAGTTGTCTTTCCAAACAAGAGGTGCTTGCCCGGCAGCTTAGCAATGTGTCTCATGAGGAAAAATACGAGAAAATCATTCAAATGGGCCGCCAGCTCCCTCCCTCGCCTCCTGGGATCAGGGTCCCCGAGAACCTTGTCACAGGCTGCCAGAGCATCATGTATATATCCAGCTGCCTGAACGGGGGTTTGATGGCGTTTGATGTTTATTCTGAGGCACTTATATCAAAAGGACTCGCTGCCGTCCTTATTCAGGTCTATACAGGAGAACCACCTGAGGCCCTGCTCGACTGCCCTCTCGTCCTGTTTGAAAAGATCGACCTTGTGAGCATCCTCACACCAGGAAGGTCAAACGGTCTGAGAAGCCTGCTTTTAAGGATGAAACAGGACGCCCTTAAACTCTCCCTCGAATTTTCAAAATAATTTTTACACCCCATTTTTTTCACATCTGTGTTAAAGACCTGAAATAAATTATCAATTTAAAATTTAAATTTTACTTTAAGCAATTCAATTATCTAATAAAAATTGATAAGAAAAATTATAGTTTGCGTTTATAATACATCCTATATTAAAATATCACTTTGTTAATAAAATCGTGTAATTTTATGGCTATATCTATTGAGTTTGACGCAGTTCATCAAACAACCCACTTTCAGGGCGTTGTCGACGGGGCAAGGGCTGAAGAGAATTATTTGAATAAACATATACAGCTTGCACCAGAAGGCGTCCACAAAGCGATCACTTTAGCAATACAGAATAAAGACGAAAAACCAGCTTTTTCCTATGAGACCAAGAACGTCCTTTGGAATATTGCTGCCTGGACGACAATCGTGGCCTCAGCCATCATTGCAGTTGGCTCTATTGTCGCTGTTGGATATTTCTTCCCTGTTTACCTCCCCTTTGTCCCTCTTGTAACGTACATCCTTTTAGACACGATCATTAAACCTACATATGAAGCCTGCTTTGACTACGCGAAGGACAATTGGGAAAGACATGAGTATAGAACAGCTTATGAAGAGGTTTGGAGAAACGAGCTCGAGGAGCTTTCCTCTGAAGGCGTTGCTCAAAAAATCAGAGAACTGGCTGCAGGCCAACCTCCTGAAGAGATTGATGCTAATCTGGACAATATCGTACAACAACATGACTTGAGGCCCCTTCTTGCAGAATATATATGCGGTAAGAACAAAGAAGACTCTATCCTCGAAGAGATTAGGTCCAAGCAGGAAAAAATCGCTGAAGTAAAAGAAAAGTTAAATGAAGAGGGCATCTCGCAAGAACTGTATGATAGAAAGCTCGTCTCCTTAAGAAGACATCTCATTGAGCTCTGGGAGCTAAGAGAAAAATATGCATGCACGAAGGTGTTCAGAGCGTTTCAACATAGCGTTTTGTGCCAGCCAACACAGGACACAAACTTTTCACAAGTAGGGTTTTCTAAAACCACTTCCCCTCTTGATGCGATAAACAGGGAAGCGTTCCAATGGATCCAAGATGAAAGAGCTGATGAGCTCTATCGCATCTTTGGAAGACGTATAGAAGCTTTTTCATTTCCAGAAAGGGAAGATGGCCTTACGATCGCAGAAGTCGAGCATCTTACCATTGTGGAACTTGCACGACATGTCACAATGGCTGCTTCTAAAAACCTCAATGCATAACCTTTGCGGGACTTTCTATCTACGGAAGTCCCGCTTCCAAACCTATTCTACATTAGTTTCACCCCTCTTTTCTAAAAAAAGTTAATTCCTAGACAAAAAAAATTAATAAAAATATATGTCAAGATAAGATCACTTTCTTTAATAGAGGGTAAAAATGAAAAATCTTGATGTTATCGTAGCTGTCTTGCTCGTCATCGGCGGTCTGAATTGGGGGCTCGTCGGGGCTTTCGAGTTCAACCTCATTGACGTGATTTTTGGCATGGGTTCTGCGGTATCACGTATCATCTATGTGCTAGTTGGGCTTAGCGCGCTCTACGAAATCATTTTCTGGAAGAAGATCCAACGCAACTGGAAAAAGAAATAATCTATCAGAGGGTTTGGGAGTGCATCCAGACCTTCGCTTCGATCAACCATGAAAAAGCTCATAGTCCTCCTCTTTCTTTTTTCTGCTGCTCTCTACACCTTTGTGAAATTTCCTCAAAAGCTTGATCTTTCAGACCTATCCCTGGAAGAGCTCATAGAGATGCAACAAGCAGGCCAAGAAATTATAGAGTGCTACAAAATAATCCAAGCCTCGAACCTTCTGGGGATGCCTTCTGATGAGTGGAGCACCCTTCTGAAAGGAGCAAACTCCCATTATCCCGAAAAAGATGTCTATGACAAGACAACAAATTCTCAATACTACTACCATTCCCATCGGGATAATGAGCATGGGCATTTTCATCTATTTGTCAGGACAGACGGAAACGATTTCGTCCACCTCATCGCCATTTCCATGAATGAAGAGGGGCTTCCTTGCGGCCTTTTTACAACAAACCGCTGGGTAACAGGAGAAGTGTGGCGGCCAGCTAAAGAGATTATCAACCTTCTGCCCCAATTTGCCATTACGCATGATTTCCCCTCTTCTGAAACAAACCGGCTTTTGACCGCTATGCTCGTCTTGTTCCGCCCTCAAATTAAAAATCTGCTCTTGTTAAAAGAAATG
>JASHWM010000040.1 GCA_030044075.1 Candidatus Rhabdochlamydia sp.
GGCCAATTGAAGGTCGATGCTTGCTACCAAGCCAATAAATGGCATGTGGAGTCTTTCCTCAAAGGGATATTGGGAGCAAATCTTCAAGAATTACAAATAGACGGTTCCAGCATGACGAGCAACGGCAATGCATTTTTTCTGACGAAAGGGACTGCCAATGAACTTCTGAAAGGAGGGATCTTCGCTGAGCCCAGCAACATCGGCACCATGAAAAAAAGTCCATTTGCTTGGGGCTTTGAAACAAAGGTCAAGACAGGCTTTGAGATAACAAAAAATGTTGAAGTTCATCTTGGATATACCTTCCTTTGGATCAGCAAAGTGCTTCGACCTGGAGATCAAATCGATAGGAAGATCAACTCTACCCGGACGGCGCTTGCCAATATTTCTAGGGCTACTGCGGGCATTGGCCCGGGCCCTGTTTCTTTTGGAGAGCCCCCAGAGCCAGCTCCTCTATCCAGAGGGCCTTCTAGACCAGAAGATCTTTTTAATACATCCACTTTTTGGGCCCAAGGTATTGACGCCGGTATCCAGCTCAATTTTTGAAGATGCGGATTTGATTACTTAGGGGTATATGAAATTTGTCGTCTATCAAACCATATTTGTAGAAAGTCTGCTTGAATGACGTCGATTTCTAATAAGAGATCGAATTTTTGGCCTTTTAGCACGAAGTCTCCATAAATCTAACGCCATTTGAGCATTTAGCCAAAAAGAGGGTGTCGTATTAAATGCAGCTGCAAGTTTAATCGCCATCTCTGGAGATACACTAGCTTTTTCATTAATAATTCGATTTATCACTTTATAATCGCATTGAAGATGTTTTGCTAATTCTTTTTGAGTAATTTCAAGAGGAATAAGAAATTCCTCATAAAGAATTTCTCCAGGAGAAGTAGGTTTTCTATGCATGCTAATTCCTTCCTTAATGATAGTCCATAATACGCACATCATAGGGTTCCTTGTTCCATCCAAAAACAATGCGCCATTGGTCATTGATGCGTATGCTATATAATCCTTCTAAATTACCTTTTAAACCTTCTAGTCGGTTATTAGGAGGGGATCGCAAATCTGTTAGTTCTTTAGCATAATGAAGCATGTCGAGCTTTCTTCTTACTATATCCCTAGCAGAGTCCCATCCCTTCTTTCTTGCACGTGTACCAGTGTTAAAAAAAGCTTCAGCATCAGAGTCCTTAAAAGAACGAATTGCCATTTAATGACACCCTAAATGTACCTATACCTTATCAAGGTATATTATTCTATTGTTAAAAGCAAGGATTCGTCTATCGGCTATGTATTGATATATCTATGGATTCGAATTCTTGAAAGAGATAAAGAGTTTAAAAAAAATGCTAGCTCCCTTCGAATACGACGTCAACTTTTAATGTTAATTTCCATATTGAATGAATGCTAGGTCATATGTTATCGAAGGTTTAGTGGTTCGGCATAATTTTGCCTTATTGCGAGTAGAATAATTAATGCACGAGGGAGAGATCATGCAGACTTTTAAACATAGTAGCGTTCGAGGCTTAAAGATGTTCTACCGTGAGGCAGGATCAAAGAGCTCTCCAACAATCGTGCTATTGCACGGTTTTCCCAGTTCATCCCATATGTTCCGCGATCTGATCCCTCAGATCCAGGATAAGTTCCACGTCATCGCACCGGACTATATTGGCTTTGGATATAGCGATATGCCGACTGTGAAGGAGTTCGAGTATACCTTTGATAATTTGGCGGACTATGTCGATGAGCTGTTGTTCGGTGTTCTTGGTTTAAAGAAGTTTAGCATTTACGTTCAGGACTACGGAGCACCGATAGGTTATCGCATCGCCTCCAAACATCCAGAGGCGATCGAAGGCATCGTTGTTCAGAACGGGAATGCTTATGCAGAAGGGATCGGCCCTGCCTTCGATCCGATGAAGCCTTTTTGGAAGAGCCGGAATACCGCTACAGAAGCACCTGTGCGAGCTTTGCTTTCAAAAGATACGACCATTTTCCAATATACCACCGGGGTCAAGGATACCAGCCACATTAGCCCGGACTCCTATACAGTGGACCAGTGTTTTCTGGACCGCCCAGGCAATGACGCCATCCAGCTGAACCTGCTTCACAATTATCAATCGAACCTTCCCCATTATGATGAGTGGCACAAGTTTTTCAGAAATAAGCAGCCGAAGACTTTAATCGTCTGGGGAAAGAACGATCCATTTTTTACCGTTGAAGGTGCCAGGGCGTACCTGAGGGATATTCCTAAGGCGGAGTTGCACTTACTGGACACAGGGCACTTTGCTCTTGAGGAATTTTCCGATTTTATTGCGCAAAAGATCATAAAAGTTCTTGGCTGATGTACCGGCTTTTTTGTAAAAAAATTTGAGGACAGCCATGGCAGTTTTCAAGAATGCTTCTATTATTCTAGTGCACGGCGCCTGGGCTGACGGCTCGAGCTGGGCGCTTGTGATCCGTCAATTGCAGCAACAGGGCCTGAACGTTATAGCTGCGCCAATTCCGCTGACATCATTGAGCGATGATGCAGCGGCATTGAAGAGGACAATGGCCAGAGTTCAGGGTCCTCTAATCCTCGCGGGCCATGCCTATGCAGGTGCTGTCATTGGGACAGCTATCGATGAGGGTGTGAAAGCTCTTGTGTACGTTGCAGCGCTTGCTCCTGAGGAAAAAGAGACAGTTGCTCAAGTCTTCTACCGGGATGAAGCGCATCCCAAGGCGCCCCAGCTTGCTCCTGATAATGACGGCTTCATCTGGATGCCGGACACAGGTTTTGAGCAAGCGTTCGCGCAGAACGCAACACATGAGCAGATCGCATTGTGTAGAGCTGTGCAAAGGCCTATTTGTTTGAAGTGTATCCAGGAGCCAGTAACTTCGCCAACGTGGAAAACAAAGCCTGCGTGGTATCTGCTCGCGGAGGAGGACCGCATGATCAATCCGAAGACACAGCGTTTTATGGCCGAGCGCATGAAGGCAAATGTTCGTTCTTTTGCTGTGGACCATACTCCGCTGCTCACTGCACCGGACAAGGTCGTAGAGGTTATCCTTGAAGCTGCGAAGGCAACGCTTTCCTAAGGGACAAATGTCTACTTTTTGATCACTTCGAATACAACTTCAAGCTCCATCTGCCACTTTAGGCAGGTCAAGGCCATCTCCTGATGTGGTAATATACACGCAGGTCTTGATCATACGGGAGACCTTATCCAAAGAACCGAGGTATTGGCGCGCAACAGAAAAGACATTAAGGGCAGCGATATAAGCTGCTTCCCGACCTGCTTGTATGTCCAATTCCTTGCCAAGGCGGCCGCGAAATTTCGCCTCATGCCGGGCAACAGGGAGCATCCCGCTCAGGAAAAGGAGGTTGCAAGTT
>JASHWM010000041.1 GCA_030044075.1 Candidatus Rhabdochlamydia sp.
TTTGCTCGCCCTTATGTAAAGAAAGATCTCAGGTTTTTCAAGAAAAAGGGGGGAAAGTATTTTTTTCTCAGGAGAACTTTTTTTTTGAGGGGGTTGTCCTGGACGGAATTTTAGGGGTAGGGTTCCACGGGGCCTTGGACGATCATTTGAAGAATGTCATTGAACAGGTCAATCATTCGGGACAGCCTGTAATAGCAATAGATGTTCCATCGGGCCTTGATGCGGACAATGGTAAGACCCCAGGGACGGTCGTAGCAGATGTGACAGTCTGCCTGGGACTTTTAAAGATCGGCCTTTTTTTGGAAGGTTCTCTAGATAATGTTGGGGAGATCGTCCTGGCAGACATCGGCTTTGCCCCGCAAAAAGTTTCAGCAAAGGCCTACGCCCTCTCTCAGGATGAGCTGCAAGGACTCCTCCCCTTTATTAAGAAGACACGCCATAAGTATGAAGCAGGGTATGTTCTGGGCCTCGCAGGCTCCTCGGGCATGACGGGCGCAGCTGCGCTCAGTACCAAAGCTGTGCTGAGAGCAGGCGCAGGCATTGTTCGATTGTTCCATCCCCATGGGATTGAAGATGAACTTGTCACATGCGCCCTTGAAATCGTGAAAGAGGGCTATGAAGATGATTGTATGGAAAGGCTGTGGCAGGAAGCAAGGCGTGCCAAATGCCTCCTTGTCGGCCCAGGTATTGGCAGAAGTAAAACAACGGACAAGATCTTAAAAAAGGTGTTCACTGAAATTCAGCTGCCCATGGTGATCGATGCCGACGCCCTGTTTTTTTTAGCACAAAATTCCTATGGGTCAATCCCGAAAAATTCTGTCCTCACTCCTCATCGGATCGAGATGGAACGTTTTTTTAAAAACAACCATTTTGGGCTCTCATTTTTTGAGGCATGCCAAAATTTTGCCACAACACATGAGACAACGCTCGTATTGAAAGGAATGCCTACATTCGTCTTTTCACAAGATCAACTGCCAATCTGCATTCAAAGGGGTGATCCAGGGATGGCGACAGCAGGGTCTGGCGATGTCCTTACTGGTGTCATAGCAGCCTTATTGGCACAAGGCCTCACACCTTTTAATGCTGCAATATTAGGAGTGTATGTGCATGCAATGGCAGGAGAGTTTGCTGCAAAAGACAAGACTTCTTATTGCATGATCGCATCAGACATCATTGAACATTTGCCCGATGCTTTTCATTCTTTGTTGCCCTAAGGGTCATTGAGAAAGACGGTAGTCCATATACCAGTGAACGAAATTCCTTATTCCCTCATCAAGAGAAGTTTTAGGAGTGAATCCAAGTTTTTTTTGGCTCTTTTTGATGTCCGCAAAGGTTACAGTAACATCACCCGGCTGCTTTGAGACGAGTTCCTTGATCGCTGTTTTCCCAGTATGTTTTTCAATACAAGAGATAAGCTCGAGCGTTGTTTGAGGCGAATGGTTGCCTAGGTTGAAGACCTCATAGGAAGATTGCAAATCGATAGAGGCAATGATACCACCCACAATATCGTCAATATAGGTAAAATCCCTCTTTCCTCCCCCATTGTCAAATACCTGGATCGGCTGATTTTCCAGGATTGCTTTTGTAAAACTGTAATAGGCCATATCCGGCCTACCCCATGGGCCATAGACCGTAAAAAAGCGAAGCCCAGTCATCCTGATCCCAAAAAGATGATGGTAGGCATGGGCGATCAGCTCATTTGATTTCTTTGTCGCCCCATACAAGCTCGTCGGAAGGTCTGTCTGGTCTTTTTCCGAAAAGGGGATTTTTTCATTAAGGCCATAGACAGAAGAAGAGGATGCATAGATGAAAGCCATCTCAGGCCTGGACCTGCATGCTTCCATCACTGAAATAAAACCTTCAAGGTTGCTATGAAGATAGCTTTTTGGATCGATAAGAGAATATCTCACTCCGGCTTGCGCTGCTAAATGGACCAAATGGGTGATCTCATAATCTTGTAATAGTTTTTTCAAGCCCTCAGTGTCGCAAATGTCTTTTTCAATGACAGGGATGCCTGATTCCTTTAGAAGATGAGACCTTGCCAGCTTGAGCTTAGGGTCATAGTAGGCTTGAAAATTGTCGCACCCAATAACGAGATGGCCTGTTTTTTGTAGGGCCTTTGCCAGATGAAATCCTATGAATCCAGAAATTCCTGTGATGAATATATGTTTTTTTGCCATGTCCTTTAACAAAAATTTGATTCCTTTGAAAGAAGGGTAACATAGATGGACTTTCTCTTAGCATTGTTTTCTTGCCTTTTTCCTATATGTAGGATGTCGCATTGGTGGCGAGTTTTGCGCCGATAGGTCAAAACTTCCATTAAGTGAAAAAGCATAAAATCTGTTCTTGAGATGATTTGTCTATTCTGACATAGTAAAAACTTTGATTTACCTTGGAAGTTTGTATGAAAAGATATTTATTTTTATTCGCTACTATAATTACTAGCCTAGGATATGGAGATGCTGGCGCAAGGCCAGAGCCCCCAGAAGGACCATGGTTCACTGGACCTTTATTAACCCCATCTGCCTCAACTGTTCCGCAAGGTCACGTAAACATCGAACCGTATGTATTTGTTAACCGTAAGACCGGGAACTATGAAGCGGATTGGGGTTCAAACTCCGAAGGAAAATCAACATCTGTGACTCTTCAGGTCCCAATTCAGGTAGGCCTGACAAGTTTTATGGATTTCCAAACTTTCCCTTATGGTACTTATAACAATGTGCAAGGGCATACCGGGATACGCTTTGGCGATCTGCCGGTACAAGTGAACTTTCAAATTTACAGAGAACAGCCAGATAGCGCTATTCCACATATTAAAATTTCTCTGACAGAAGATTTCCCTACTGGGAAATTTGATCATTTGAACCCAAACAAACTCGGAGCTGATGCTAGCGGGATGGGATCATATATCACAACAGTTGGCCTCACTATAGGAAAATTGTTCCATTTTGGTGGGTCTCACTACCTGCGCTTCCGCACGAACTTCAGCTATTCGGTGCCAAGCGCGGTGCATGTGGAAGGTTTTAATGTGTATGGAGGAGGATTTGGGACAAATGGAAAGGCATATCCCGGTAAAGAGTTCTCCACACTTATCGGTCTGGAATATACCCCAATCCTTCGTCTGGCATTTGCACTTGATATTTTTGGCGTTACTACCGAGAAAGTGCGTTTTTCTGGAAATGCAGGAAAAGTCCCTAACCCAACTACTGAAAGACCAACAGATATCGACCTTCCTCCGTTTATTGATGCGTCAGTAGGGGCGCATTCCTCCGAACAGGTAAGCTTAGCGCCTGCGGTAGAATATAATTTTACTGAAACTATCGGATTAATTGGAGGCGTCTGGTTCAGCATAGCAGGAAGGAACAGTGCCCGTTTTATCAATGGCGTTGTTGCTCTCAATATGTATTTCTAAGATTCATAGAAAAAACCTTAACGGTTGATCGTTAAGGTTTTTTCTTTATG
>JASHWM010000042.1 GCA_030044075.1 Candidatus Rhabdochlamydia sp.
CTCGTTGTCCGAGACACTAAAAAGAACCCAGATAGGGTCGATCACCGAAACGATCATCGGAAAGATATGTCTTCCACATGACGCCGCCTGCGGCATCAAGGACCCATCTGAAGCGATTTGGGTAGCGGTTCTTATGATACCTGACCGATTTTAAACTTTGAATTCCCTTCAACACAAAGCTCATAGGAAAAGGCCCAATTTTTTGCAGATTAGACCCTTAAAGTATAAGTAAAGTGAGGTAATGGAATTGAATTATCAGTTAATGTCTTTAGCAATAATTTGTTGTGGTTTTGTGTTTCAGTTAGCTCCCTTGAAAGATTTTCCACTTGTAGAATGAGATGTTCTAGCCTTCCTTGAAGTTCGGCAGTTTCACGCTCATGTTTTTCAATCAGTTTAGACATTTCCGCCCCCTTCTTTTTGCTAAGGGAAAGTTTTCTTAGTTCTTCATATCTATGACTTCTCTGACTTAAAACCGCGGTAGTGACAAACCAATGAAGTCTTTCTTGATCCTCAGGTTTGATTGAAAGCTCTTCTATTCTCTTAAATAAACTTTCCAATGCTTCCTCTGTTTTTTCATCTATAGCGACTACCTCACCTTTTGTTTTCGATTTTAATGCATGATATTCTTGCTCTAATTTAACTATTTTCTGTTTCTGCTGTGCAATGGTTTGTTTTTGCGTTGTTGAAGCAGCGTTCTGCTTTTCTATCCATTCTACACTCTGGTCTAAATAAGATTGTTTTTCTGCTAATTCAGAACGGAGATCAATAATCTGGCCGTTTAATTCGAAAATCTCTTCCTGTCTATCTTTGGCTAGTTTTTCTGCCTCTCGAAAACTGTCTTGCAATTTTGTAATATCATCACTACTTTTCTGGAGCTGCCGGTCCAATCCTTCAATCTTAGTTCTTAATTCATCAGGTAATTCCATCGCAGCGGTCAGTTCTTTTTGAGCTTGAGAAAATTCACTTCTTACATCTTCCAGCTCTTCTGTCAGCTCATCAACCCGCCTTTCAAGCCCTGAAGCCTTGGATGCTTGTGATTGGGCATTTGAAAGCTCTGTTCTTATTTCCGCTATCTGCTCTGTTAGTTCTCTTACCTCGTCTTCAAACTGATTCACCTGCTCCTCAGCTTCCTCCAACGCCTCTTCTTTTTGCACGTACTCTTGATAATCTATTTTAGGAATTGGATTTAGAGGAGTTACGTTGAAAAAAGGAAATATTATATCAGGGAAAAGGAGTCCGCTTACAACATAAAAAGTGCCAAGGGCTGTAGTCAGCAAACTTTTTAAAGCTCCGGTAAGGTCTTCTTTTAAGTCTAGTACCATTTGGCGAGGGTCTAATTGCGCAATATTGGTAATCACATGCCCTACGGCCCTTACCAAATATAAAGGGCAATTGATTATAGAAAGGACGAGCACATTTACTGCATGGCCCGGAGCAAAGAAATACCTATCGACACCATATTCGCTCTGCCCTAATTCAGAGGCTAAAGCTACCTGCTTTTGTAGTAGATACGCATCTTGTGGAATAAATACACTATCTATCATAAAAACCCCTTTTTTATTTTCCAATTATTTTACTTTTTCAATCTTTTAAGGAAGACCAAAATTAATTTTAATTCTGCAAGCTGCAATATGAGATGGAACAGGCGCAGGCTCTGAAACCAGTTTCCTTTATAGAAAACTTTGGTAAATTTTTTTTGTACCCCTTACTATTGTCTTTTTCCTCAAAGGAGAAGAGCTTGTTTGCTGCGATCTATCAAATCTATCTTAAAGAGGACCGAGAGACCGAATTTCAAAAAGCTTGGCATACCCTAGCGCAATATTTCGTTGAGAAGCGAGGAGCCCTTGGCTCCTGTTTACACCGGACTACTGATGGAATGTGGCTGGCCTATTCGCGGTGGCCAGACAAAAAGACAAGGGATGCTTCCTGGCCGGGAGAGAATGACCCTTCCGATGAACTCCCCAGAGAAATTAAGGAGGCGGTCCTCCTCATCAAAGACTGTATGGACCCAGATCGAAAATTACCTGACATCTGCATGGACGTTGTGGACGACCTTCTCTAAAAAACAACGCCAAGGTCTGCTACTAAGTCTTTATTTTAACTGCTCAGCAAAAAGATCCGTTGCATGAGCAAGCGCTGTCGAGATGGCAGGGTCAAAAGCTGAATGTCCCCCTTCTGTGACCATCCATAATGTGCTGTTCTTCCAGCTTTGATATAAAGAGAAGGCCATCACGGGAAGATCAATCGCATCCCAACGGCCGTGGACAATAATCGCAGGCAAGTGTGAGATCCTTTGCATGCGCAATAGGATTTGATTCGGCTCAATAAAAAAATCATGCTTTGCATAATGGAAAAATGCCTTTGTAATGCTGAGGACCAAGCGATCGTCTTGTATGACTTTTTCCACAGCTGCCGGATTGGGAAGGTGGGTTGCGCACGCCATATCGTAGCGCATAAATGTACGTGCAGCATGCAGCTGAACATCTAGGCCCTCTTCAAAAATCCTGCGATAGTATGCCGAAAACAGGTCATTCCTCTCCTCATCAGGGATAAGGTCGACAACAGGCTGGTAGGCCTCTGGAAAAACTTTTCCCATCTCATAGAACAGATGCAAGTAGTCCTGCTTCCTTGCTAAGAAGACTCCCCTTAGGATAAATCCTAGGCACTGCTCAGGATGCTGTTGTCCCTGACCCACTCCCCACGACTAAAGTCGGGGGGTTCTGCTAGCAAAACATGATAGCTCTTCAAAGCTCTCCCAAAGAAGGTCCTTCTCTAGTACACCATCTTCGACCTCGCTACATGCCGATCTAACTTCGACAGGCGAACAACTCTGTCTCCGGGATAGCCCAAAGCAGGCAAGCCTTTGCTTGCCTTTTGTCGTTT
>JASHWM010000043.1 GCA_030044075.1 Candidatus Rhabdochlamydia sp.
ATTCCCTCATGGTTCCATGTAGAGATCTGATTGAAGGCGTCAGTATAGACGTGTCCTTTGAAAGCGCCCTGGTTGTAGCCATCTTCCCACATCAGTCCCTGGAGAGTTTTTAATGGGGTGATTTTTTTGTCCTGCTCCATCCAAGTGATCAATGTAGAGACGACCTCCTCGGAAGATACGTGGGCGGTCTCCTGCACATCCAAGAGGATTTTTTCTACAGAAGGCTCATTCCTATGCTGGGAGACATATTCTTTTACGTTTTGTTTTGCATAGGGAAAGAGGGTGTCATGTACAAAGGAGATCGAAGTCGTTGTTCCTTCGATATCGGTCACAATGGCGTTGACAGGGCTTAAAGCTGGGATTAGTGCAAATAAATGGATCATAGGTTCCTCCTAGAGTTTGGAAAAATGCAGAGGTTCCTAAAACGTGTCTTTTTTTGCAATCTATTTAAGAAATGCTATTGGGATCTTATTTTGGCCAGTCCTTGAACTCGGTTCCTGCGAAGGCATACCCTTTTGAAAAAGCCTTTACGACGAGCTCATCGCGATCCACAGTCACTAAGGTGAAGATCTCTGGCAAATGGCCATTTGCCAGAGGGCCGCAGATGTTGTCTGCAAATGCAGGACATGTCACAAAAGGGACCTGGTCGATCGTCTTGGTGTGGAAATAGTGCAAGTGCGCTTGAAAGACTCCCTTGACGTTTGGGGATTTGGAGAGGATGCTTCTGATCTTTTCCTGGTTTGCCAGAAAAAAAGGGGACCTGGCGGCTTCTTTTTCGAACTCTTTGTAAAAGAAGCCGCCTTCCAGGCTGTGGTCGTCGATGGCAAGGTGGGTAAAAATGAGGGCAGGGCCGTCCAAATGTTCCAAAGTATCTTCGAGCCAGGAAAGCTGATCGTCTGGAAGCTGGTGCACTTTTTTCGTTTTGGTCTCCATACCAAGCCAGATTAGCGAGAGGCCTTCGATTTTTTTGATCCCATAAGATCTCTGGGAAAATCCTTCCTTTTCCCAAATACCCTCCAAAATAGGCTCAGAGAGGTGTTTTAGTTCGTGGTTCCCGATCAGGTGGATGACAGGGCACCCTGCTTTTTTGAAATGTCGGATGGCCTTTTGGTATCTTTGGGCGTCCAGGTCTTGGCCTTCCCCGCGAATGAGATCACCGAGGTTGATGATCACGTCGGGATGATGTCTTGCGATGAGGTAGTCTAGAAAACCGGGAAGGATTGGATCGACAAGGTGGGAAGAGGCCCTGAGCGTATTGTTATGCTCTAAAGGTTTCCCTACATGGACGTCATTGATGATAGCGATTGTAAGGGCCATGGCCACATTCCTTTTTGAAGAGTATAGCAGGTTTGCTTTGAAAAGGTGAATTATTTTTAGGCTGCAGGAGCAGCAGCTGCTGATGCAGGGAAAAAGGCATTTGATTGCTTGAGCATCTCTGCGGCCATAGCGCATACAGCTTCTTTGGTGTTGATGAGGATGCCGTCAAGGGAAGGAAGGTGTTTCTTTGTTGCTGCAACGCGCATGACAGCTTGTGGAAGCTCTTCCAGCGAGTTGAAAAAGTCCCCATAGCCCCATGACTTGATCTTTTCTGCATTGAACCTTTCCCAGGAAAACATCGAATCAAATCTAAAGAGTGTGCGCCAAAAGGAAGATGTATTGTCAAAGAGCATCGGCGTCCTGCTATAAAGTCCTTCGCCTGTGGTCGAGCCTCCAGGCTTTGTGATCAATACATGGGAGGCCTGCTGGTAAAGCGAGATGCTCCTGCCGCCTAAACGGTAGGGACGTTCTGGATTTTGAATGACTCTTTCCTGGGCTATTTCGACAGAGACGAGGGGGTTTTGTCCATGCAAGAACCCGTCGTCTCCCAAAGTAAGGACGCGTTGAAGGTGTTCTGCAAAGGCATTATTGTTCCCTGCCACGACCACGACATGCAATTTTTCCTCAATTTCTGGGGAGTTTGCCAAAACTTCAGGGTATTCGACCTGGATCCCTCCTCCGCCCGTCATGATGGTCACCATCGTCGCTTCAGGGTCGATCCCCTTCTCTTCTTTAAATGCGGCGATCTCCTCATCAGAATATAATGTCAAAAACTCTTCTCGGACCGGGTAGCCTGCTAAGAACGTCTGGTCTTCGCTTAAAGGGCTTGCAGCTTCTTTAATCTCATCGTCGTTATAGGGGATTCCTACCTTAAAAGGAACGGAAGAAAAAGGTCTTACCCCGGAGTAATAGGGTTCGGACATTTTTGGGTCCATATCGGTCGGAAGGTGCATATAGGGGATTTTTAATATTTCACTTACTTCCCGTATGAGGTTGTGCTCAAGATGGATTGTGGAAATGGCGACGTTATACCTTCCTTGCATAAAACATTTGAAGACGTAGGCTTTGATTTCTGAAGTTTCTTTTGTGCCAGACGGGTAGATCCCGTGGATCCCTTCCCATCCAAAGATCTTATAGACGATGTGCATGATCTTTTTCACAAGGGTGTCCAACCAATAGAGCTGGTTTGAAATGATCCAATTAAATGCAGGGGCGGAATGCCATTTCTGACCGAAGATCTTGCCTAATTGATACAGCCCGCTCGCTGGGAGGAGGACATCGGCAGACATGTCTTTTACTTCGACGTGGGCATTAAAAGCAGATTGGAGGTAGCCTCCTGTAGCGACCGCAGCGATGTCATGGCCCGTGCCATAAGGGTCGGTAAAAATCACGAAAGAGGCGGATACGGTCGCCTGGTAATCATCCTTTGCCTTAAGGGGGACAATCTGGTCGGCATGGGTCGTATTGAGGAATAAGGATGCATCTTCCGCAAGCGTTGAAGGCCATTCTACATCATCAGGATGGTTCCCATGGGAAAAATGACACTCGGAACACCAGCGGTGGTTTTCTTCGAGCGAGCTTAACGATTTGAACTTTTCTGCAAAATTCCCGAAGTAAAAGCTATAGCGCCAATCATCATCTGTTTTTTCCTTGAGGTCCTCTAAAAATCGAACATAGAGGATACATAGTCGGTCAAGGATCGCATCGACCTCTTCATCTTCATCATAGTCCACTCCGAGCTCTTGCAGGCAGTCGTAGAACTTGCCCAGTTGATGGTTTGCAACACTTGACCTGACCTTCTCGAGCGTCGTATCCAAGTAGCGGCAGAAACTCTCTGAAGCAAACGTTTGCCTCATTTGGTCAACAGCAAACCAACCATTCATCTGATCGACCTGGAAATACCATGAGTACATATCATAGATCTCATCTCGGGACACAGTTTGGTAGGTCTGTTGCTTGATTTTAACAAGATAGTCCAGAAGAAGCCTTTGGAAACGATGCTAGGAATTGCTCTGGTAGGCTTCGTGTATTTGCCAAACAAGGTCATGCAATTCCTTGGTAGGCGTACTGAGGGAATCGAGCCAGCGTTCGACTTCATGATCTTTGAAGGAGGCTGGGTTTTTGTCGGCAGCAAGTGATTGAAGATGGTTATAAAACTCGTAAAATTGGTTATTTTCAAGTAGCGCCAGGTAATCCTGGTATTGCTCGTCTGACAACTCACCTGTACCGCGGAGCCTGTTTAATAATACAATGGAGGCTTCGCGAAATGCGCCTTTTTTTTCCAAGGAAGAGTTAAGTGTGAGCCATTCTGCGAATTTGATCACTTTTTGGGACACAAGGGTTCTCAAGGCCTCTTCCAGGTAAATGGGCTTATGCTTCAAGTTGTCCCTTGTAGCTTTGTCGGAGATAAATACCGGGCGTAGATAGCGGGACCTAAGGACATCTTCGGGGCCTGGCCGATCACTCCCGCCTTCGATCAATTGGATATCATGGTCATTCCATACCTTTACGGCCGTCCTGAGCATTGGGGTGGAAGAGCTGAAAGCATCCCTAACAGAAGTGAAAAAGTCTTTTCCCGGCCCATTTAGCGTTTCTTCACGGATCTCGCCAACAAGGTCATTTGCCAGTCCTTGGACCGAGGGAAGAGGTTCTAAGACCACATGATGATAAAGAGGGGAGGCCATCTCTATTTCGCCCCCTTCTTGTATCACCTGGTTTCCTTGTGATGCGACCGAGACATTGAAAAGGGGCGTTCCAAAAAAGAACCGATAGATTTGTCTGGCAAGCGCCTGCAAGAAGCTAAAAAAGCCCAGTTCGTTTGAGAGGTCGTTGTCATCAAAGATCTTTTGGATTGCCAGCTGGGTTTCTCGGTCTTCTAGGATGATGCTCCCGCTATGCAGTTCCTCTACTTTGCGAGGGATCTGTCCGAGTGCGGCGCCGACGAGCAGGTTTTTTTGATCGCTTGCAGATTTGATCCAAGGGAGCGCACGTTTGATCGTTGAAAGTTTTTCAGGAGAAACTTCTGACCCTGTCGTTTCAATTTTGTCTAAAAGGTTTTCCGAGAGTGTTTCAAGTTGCTCGCCAAAAACGTCATCATAGAGGGTTCTTGTATCTTCATGGTCCAGGTTCTTTGCCATGCCGCAAAGAAGGATGTGGGATTTTATTTTCAAAAGGCGCTTTACAGCTGTGGCAACGTCGGCAAGTTCTTTGCTGTATTTTTTTTTGTTTGTGTCATCAAGGTTTGAGACCCGACCTTTTA
>JASHWM010000003.1 GCA_030044075.1 Candidatus Rhabdochlamydia sp.
GATCGGAGCCCCTCCTGCCTTGACACGCTTGATCGCCCACTGTGTGAGCTCCTGCTGGATGTGGAAAGAGTTGGGAAGGTATGCTTGCAGTACGATCCCTGCGGAAAAGGGGAGAAATTCCGGTTCGCTCAGGACCTTTTTGAACAATTCTTTGGTGATCTGGAGGTCCCTATATTCTTCCATGTCGAGGTTGACGAATTTTGGCTTATAGGATCCATCCGGGAGAAGGACGGGGTTGTTCATGGCCTGGCGATAGAGGACCCTGAGCCGTTCGGCAAGGTTGTCCATGGACTTGTTCCATGAGATCAGGTTGATCTGGCTGTAGATCGTCGAAATTTTTATCGAGACATAGTCAATGTAGGGCTTTTTGAGGTCTTCAAGGTAGACCTGGAGCCTAGACTTTGCTTCATTTTCGCCCAAGATCGCTTCGCCCAGGTGGTTCAGGTTCAAGCGGACTTTTTCCACGATGCGCTTGATGATATGCCGGAGTAAAGGGCCTGGCTCTCCTGGCAGGATCACACTTGATGTCTCTTTCCTCAGCATGTGGATCGCGAAAGGAACAAGGATGAAGGAGAACCCCTTGCCGATCCAATTAAAAATATAGAGCTGGATCTTTTTGATCAGGGAAAGGTATTGAGGGATCCCAAACTGGTCGATGAGGTGCATCATTTGGTCGGCTACCCTCCTAGTGCGCCGGCTGCGGAAGCACTGGTCGGTCAGGTAGGTGGTGAACACTTTGCCAAGGGGGTCTTGCATCATGCGCGATAGCTGGGACTGCTGGGCTTTTTCTTTCAAGGTCATGGTGCTGTTGGCCTCTTCCAGCATCAGGGCCGCAAGGGCGATCGCCTCTTTTTTTCTGTCTTCTGTCGAGAGGGCCTTTCCTTTTATCGAAGCAATTTTATCTTTGAATTTTTTAATATTAATAGAATCTGGTTTATTGAGATTCATATGATTATCCTTATGCCGTATTAATTATTTAATAACATATTTATAAAAATAATAGGAATATTATTTATTTTTTATTTTAGTTAGCACTCGTAGCTCTTTTTTGCTAAAATTTTTTCGCCTTTGCTTGACAAAAAACGGAAATCCCCCTAGCATTTCCCTCAGAAAAAGAAAGAAACATAAGGAGATCCACATGGATATAAAACCTCTTGGTAATCGTGTTTTGGTAAAACGTAGTCAAATGAAGACGACAAAAGGCGGCATCCTCCTCCCTGAGACCGCGCAAGAAAAACCCAAACAGGGCGAAGTTGTTGCAGTAGGTCCTGGCAAAATGAATGAAGACGGCAGCATCGAGAAGATGAATGTCACTGTTGGCGACACAGTGTTATTTACCACCTATGGCGGAACCGAAGTAAAAACCGAAGAAAAAGACGTTGAATATCTCATTATGTCAGAAGATGACATCCTAGGTGTTCTCGTATAAAGGAGTCAGATATGACAAAGATGTTACAGTTCAATGAGGAAGCCCTTAAGTCGATACTAAAAGGGGTAAAAACTCTAGCTAAAGCGGTCATTGTGACCCTGGGCCCAAGAGGGCGCAATGTTGTCATCCATAAAGGAATGGGGTCCCCCCTTTCCACAAAGGACGGCGTCACTGTTGCCAAGGAAATTTCCCTGAAGGACAAGTTTGAGAATATGGGCGCCCAGCTCGTAAAAGAGGCATCGACCAAGACCTCTGATGTGGCAGGCGATGGAACGACAACTGCGATCGTCCTTGCAGAAGAGATCTATAGTTCCGGTGTCAAGAGCGTGATTGCCGGTGCAAACCCAATGAGCGTGAAAAAAGGGATCGAAAAAGCCGTTCAGACAATGAACGATGCGTTAAGCGCCCTTGCGATCCAAATTTCTAAGCCTGAAGAAGTCGCCCAGATCGCAACGATCTCTGCGAACAATGACCCGGATATCGGATCGATCATCGCCGAGGCGATGCAAAAGGTCGGAAAAGACGGCATTATCACGATTGCTGCAGCAAAGAGCATTGATACGACGCTCGATGTCGTCGAAGGGATGCAGTTTGACAAGGGATACCTCTCTCCTTATTTCATCACGAATCCAGAGAAGATGATCGCTGAGCTTGAGAACGCCTATGTCTTTATCACAGACAAGAAGATCTCCACAGCAAAAGAGCTCGTCCCCGTCCTTGAGAAGATCATGGAAAGAGGCCAAAAACCTCTTCTTATCATTGCAGAGGATGTCGATGGCGAAGCGCTTGCTACTCTTGTGGTCAATAAGCTCAAAGCGGGTCTTTCCGTCTGTGCGGTAAAAGCCCCCGGCTTTGGCGATAGAAGAAAAGCCGTTCTCCAAGACCTTGCTGTGATGACAGGAGCGACTGTCGTTTCAGAAGAGGTTGGCCTTAGCATCGATGATGTGGGCCTTGAAGTCTTGGGACGCGCCAAGAAGATCAAGATCGGTAAGGAAGAGACGATCATCATTGATGGTGAAGGATCTTCCAAAGAGATTAAGGAAAGGATCGCCCAGATCAAAGCAGAGATCGCAAACAGCACATCTGACTACGATCGTGAAAAGCTTGAAGAGCGCCTTGCAAAGCTCGTCGGCGGGGTAGCGGTCATCAACGTCGGTGCTGCAACAGAGACAGAGCTGAACGAAAAGAAAGCAAGGGTCGAAGATGCCCTCCATGCGACAAGGGCAGCGGTAGCCGAAGGGATTGTCCCTGGCGGCGGCGTAGCGCTCCTTCGCGCTGTAAGGTCTCTTGAAAACCTCAAACTTCCTCAAGATGAGATGATCGGCGTCAACATTATCCGCGAAGCGGCATTTGCTCCAGCAAGGGCGATCGCTACAAACTGCGGAAAACAGGGCAATCTGATCGCCGAGAAGATCTATGAAGGCAAAGGGGCCTGGGGATATAACGGTCTCAAAGATGCGTTCAGCGACCTCATCGAAGATGGCGTCATCGATCCTGTCCTTGTGACGAAGAGCGCGCTTACCAATGCGTCATCTGTTTCAGGGATCTTGATCACGAT
>JASHWM010000044.1 GCA_030044075.1 Candidatus Rhabdochlamydia sp.
TGCACATGACATCCATCCATTTTCATAGAAGGGTTTTTGATGACGTATACTTTAATTGACAGCGGGAACGCTTGGAAGCTTGAGAAGTTTGGGACATATACGCTTGTCCGCCCATGCGCGCAAGCTGTGTGGAAGCCAGCCCTTGATGAGGACGTCTGGAAAAAGGCCGACGCTACTTTCACACGGGACGCAGGCAACCGATGGATATACCAAAAAAAGATCCCTTCCTCATGGCACATCGAGATCTCTGGAATACAGTTTAAGATCTCTCCCACTGATTTTGGACATCTGGGAGTGTTCCCCGAGCATTCCCTTCTGTGGGAATGGATGGTGAAGAAGATCCAGGGAAGATCAAAACCTGCCAGGGTCCTCAACCTGTTTGCCTATTCGGGGGGAGCGTCGCTTGCTGCAGCTAAAGCTGGCGCGTCGGTATGCCACCTCGATGCATCTAAAGGGATGGTTGCCTGGGCGCGGGAAAATGCTGCCTTAAATGGCCTGGAAGGCGCTCCCATCCGCTGGATTGTAGATGATGCTGCAAAGTTTCTTGCAAGGGAGCTGAAAAGAGGTGTGCAGTATGACGGCATTATTTTGGACCCCCCAACATTTGGAAGGGGCGCCAAGGGAGAGCTCTTTAAGATCGAAGATGATCTTCACCCTCTTTTGGAAAGTTGCCGAAAACTTTTGTCAGAGGACCCCCTCTTCTTTATCTTTTCATCCCATACTCCCGGGTTCACTCCTATCGTAATGGACCATGTGCTGAGACAGTGCCTGAGAAGTTTTACGGGCACCATCGAAACGGGGGAGATGTTGATACAAGCCCCTGAGAGCGTTCCATTGCCTCTTGGCAGTTTTGCGAGGTGGAGCAATGATTGAGATTACAAGCCTCCATAACCAACTCGTCAAAGATATCGTCCACCTTCGCGAAAGAAAGGAGCGCGATCAAACCGGGCAGTTCCTTATTGAAGGCTTTAGAGAAATTAAAAGAGCGCTCGAAGGGGATGTGCAGTTAGAGGTCCTTGCTTTTTGTCCCGAGCTTTTTTTAGGTGTGAACGAACCTTCGCTGATTGCGCAATGTAAGCAAAGGAATGTGAAAATCGTCCAATTTTCACAGAAGGCCTTTTCTAAAATCTCCTATCGCGATCGTCCCGATGGATTGATTGCGATCGCAAGACAGATGAAATGGGGCCTTGATGATTTGAAGATGAGATTTCAGAAAGATCCTTTTCTTATTGTTGCAGAAGCAATCGAAAAACCAGGAAACCTTGGAACGATCCTTCGTTCGAGCGATGCAGTCGCCCTTGATGGAGTGATTGTCTGCGACCGGTGCACAGATATTTTCAATCCGAATGTGGTAAGGGCGAGCGTTGGGACGCTCTTCACAAGGCCTGTCATCGAAACTTCCAGCGAAGAAGCTTTCTGTTTCTTACGAGATAACGCTATCAAGGTTGTTGCTGCAACGCCCCACGCGGAAAAGGCGTTCACGCGAACAGACCTCACAGGGCCTATTGCGATAGTTGTCGGTACCGAGCAGCTTGGCCTTTCCAAAAAATGGCTTGAAAATGCCGATATGCAAGTGCGGATCCCAATGCTCGGCTCGGCAGACTCTTTGAACGTCGCTACCGCAACAACGCTCCTTCTATATGAAGTTCTAAGACAAAGGTCGCTGTATGGCGCCTGAGGTCCTTTTTTTTGACAACCATCTTATTGTGACGATAAAACCCCACGGGATCCCCACGCAATCGACCCCTCTTGAAAAAGGGTGGCAGGACATCTGTAAGGAATGGGGGATTAAAGAGTTTAATAAACCTGGAAAAATGTTCCTCGAGCCGATCCATCGCCTAGATAAGGCTGCCTGGGGGATTGTTGTTTTTGCAAGGACGAGCAAAGCCCTCAGCCGCCTGCAAGAGATGATGCGCCAAAAAAAGTTTCAAAAGACCTACAAAGCTGTTGTGGAAGGTCCCTTGCTTGCAAGGGAAGGGGTATTGGAAGATTTTCTTATGCACGACGACCATCGTGCGAAGGTGGTCCCAGAAAATTTTCCAGGGGCTAAAAAGGCCATCCTTCATTACAAGGTCTCCCAAGAAAAGCAAGGCCTTAGCGAAGTTGACATCACCCTTGTCACGGGCAGGTACCATCAAATCAGAGCGCAGTTTTCTTCTCGGGGATTTCCGATAGCGGGCGATGCAAGATATGGGGCCATAAAGGTTCTTGATCGCAATCAGATCGCCCTTTGGCATGTGAAAATTTCTTTTGAGCACCCAGTGACGCATGAGGGACTTTGTTTTTCAGCAAAACCGTTAAATCCTTTTCTCTAGAAAGCAAAAGGCTGCTAGAGTAACACAAAAAACCCAGTGTGATATGAGTAGGATAGATATCTGCCAGCTACAGGAGCCCATTGTTCAGGCGATCGATCTTTTCGAGGAAGACTCTGTTCTTTATAGTTCAGATATCGAAAGGATCGCAAGCAGCTGGGCATCTATTTTCTATTTTAGAGAAAAGCAGGAAGCGGTCGATCATTTCAAAAACCAGCTCTATGAGGTGTGGCTTGATCGTTTGCGGCCAGACCTCGATGAGCACGACATGCAGGTGGTCACAAGAAAGATTGGGCTGATTGCTGCACAGGCCTGTTTTAATCTCGGCAAAGAACTAAACGAAGAGATGTCCGTTAGCGATGTCTACGAGATCTCAGATGAGATCAAAAGATCAATTGTCGCCATCGGCCACAAACCGGAGTTCCATTCCTGTTTTGATGAAGAAGAAGATCAAACAAAACTACGTCTCTTTCAATTTTTGCTGGATGAAATTCCTCCGCTGGATATTTCAGAACGAGATAAACTGATCCGGGCCCTTCTGTGGAAGAAAAATCCCGAGATGTTGGAAACAGCAAGAGAGGGCGTAAGAGAAACACTGCAAGACCTTTTCTTTTGGGCAGAGCAAGATCCTGCCCATACAGGAAGCTATCCCAAACTTCCCATAGAAGCAACGATTGGGAACATGCTCGCCATCTATACTTTCCTTGATCCCCAGCAAGATGAAATTATCATCGTCCCTCAAAAGGTCGACGGCAGCTGGCAGAATATCCCTTACTCTGTGGAGAAGATCCAGATGACCCCGGATTTTCTCGGATCTCCCATGTATGCATTTGGGCTTTCTCCAGTAGAAAAAAATAAAGGATTCCCACCGCTTTTGCTCTTTAAAGGAACGACATATCCAACCGATGAAGGCGCCTTTTTATCGATCCTTTCCGACTTGAACCCTTTCGCGTCCGTTGGAGCGTATGCATTTAGCATGGGAAGAGAGAACATCAAAAATTGGATGGATCGTGTAATCGAGGACGATGCTAAGGTCCGGGTGTTTGGCGCAAGCCTTGGAGGATCTTTAAGCTTGCAGGCGGGCATTGACTTTTCTTCTTATATTGAAGAGGTCCATGCGTTTAGCCCTCCCGCTCTTTTTAACCGCGATATCAAAAAGTGGGAAGACATCCCGGTGGAGTCGCGCCCAAGAGTGTTTGTTTATTGTAATGAAGGGGATGTCATTCCCCATTTTGGAAGCAGCTGGGGAAAAGATTGGACCGTCGTCAGTGTCATTGCATCCCAGAGCTATAATCCATTCTTGTCCCATTGCAGGGTCTTTGCAGCAGACGATGTCATCATGCTCGATAGCAACATAGAAAAAGACCATGAGTCTTTTTCCAGGGGGCTGCTCTCAACAATCCAACTTGTGGCCTCGATCCCGATCTTTTGTTTCCTGGCGTTTATTTTTGCACTTTACCTAGCTTTCAAGAAGATCCTTGGTCAATAAACATTAAATTTTAATTTTAATCCCTTCTCAAAGTGTAATAAAAAATAATTTCATATATTAAATAGTCTGCATTTGTTAAAATCTTTCTGATTTATTTAAAGATTAAATTGTATGCAGCCAGTATATTATAATAACCGGCCAATTAACAATGATCCCCTCATTCATCCTGGCGGGGAATCAAACAGTGTTTTTCCGTCTCAAAGGACCGGCGAAGAATCTTCCCTACGCTCTTTAGACGAAAGAAACGAATGTTCTGATGAATGCGGGTATTTCTGGGAAGTGGTCACCTTTCCTTTAGTGTTTATCTTCCAGCTCATCACATACCCCTTTTATCTTTTGCTTGGATGGATCCTTGATTGGGAAATGCCAATGCCGCCACCGCCTTATGGCCTGCGCTATCCCACAGACGACGAGCTCTCCGAAGATGTAGTAGCGCTTGCGGCCCCCTATAAGATTTGCGAGGAGCAGCTTTCCAAAAGACCCGATAAGATCAATTTCAGCGAGCTTGCTACAAAAGTAGACGGAGTCGACCTTGCCGAGCTGATGAGCTTGTTTGATGCAACATTTGCTCATATTGATGATATGTCGCCAGAAGAGGTACAGACGCTGCGAAACAATATGGACACCTATTACCGGTTTGTAAAAGATCGCATCCTGTACTCCTCTACATCACAAGCCTATACTGATGAGTATTTTAATAATTTGGAGCTGATCGTAAAAAACCTCATTGTCCTTCTCCGGCAAGATGAGACCGAGCTTCCCCGTGATTCCAAAGAGCGTGTCTTTAAAGAACTTGCCTCGCTTGCAAACTATTGCGAAGCGCAAAAATACGAGGAGGCGCTCCGACAGTATAAAAGGCTGACAAAAGGCCTCAGCCTGGACCAGGAATTTTTGACCTGGCTCCAGGGGCTAAAAGAAGAGCTTATTTTTCCATTTCTTGAGATCCATACGTTGAACAGCCTCCGGAGGCTCCCTGCTGGGGAAGAATGGGGCCTTGACGTCGATAATGACAATACCCAAGACCCCTATGCACAAGACGCGTACGTGGACCAATATTACTATGGCCGTATCTTAAAAGGGGGTTATACCCCTGCCCGAATGATCTCGGCGATCTATGAAAAGCAAAAAGTTGAAGGCTCCGGCACGCTTGTCGCTGAATGTTTCCAAAAGCTCTATACCGATGGCGATATCTCCGACGAGATCGCGGGGGACGACCTCACTTTTTCCTCTCTTTACGAGGGGGATGGCAGGACCTTAAGCCATTTTGGCGTTGCCACTTTATTGGAGATCTTCGGGCACATTAAAAAATAAATTAGTAGTTTTTTAACTTTATCCTGTCAGTTTTTTTGATCAAAAAATATAAACACTTTTTTAATTGCATTCATTAAAAGTTTTCCTTATAACTTTTTCTCTTAAAATTAAAATTAAGTATATATTACTCGTTTTCAATATATTATAATCTTTATTTGCGATTGAAAATAAATGATGGGGTAAATTAAAATTACTGCTCTTTTAACAAGAATTAACTGTTTTAACCGTTTAAAGGTAATTTAAATGATGTCGGTAAATCCATTAGGTTCCCCAAGAAATCCTCAATTAAGTGAGGTTGATGTAGCACATGTTTCTTCATCTAATAGAAACATGGAGGCTATTTCTTCCATAAGTTCTCTGCAAGAAAGAAATGAATGTTCTGATGGTTGCCAGACTTTTTGGGAAATTATCTCCTATCCGTTTGTCCTGATTTTCCAAATTATTTCTTGGCCTTTTATTGCGCTTTACAACTTAATTTTTGGAGAAACTCTTCCGCCGCCGCCGCCTCTTCCAGTTTTTGATGAAGCGATCATGAAGCTTGCTGAAGATTATAAGATTAATCAGGCCCGTCTTGGTGAAGTCCCTGAAAAGATTGACTTTGCTGAACTGACAGCAAACCTTGGAGGAGCTGTCATTCCTCTTAATGAGCTCCTCACGCAGTATGATGCTGTCTTTGGAGCCCCCCATGATTTTCCAAGAAATGACATCTCTTATGAAAAAAGAGCAGAGAACAGGCAAAAGCTTGCGGATTTCGTCGCATTTATCGAAGCAAGGGACACTTCCTACTCTCAAACGAGCCTTACCTATTTTGATGATTTGAACCTCGTTGTTCAAAATATCATTTTTGAGCTGCGCAAGCCTGCTGATCAAGTTGAAATGCACAAGAAAGTTTCAGCGCTCGATGAGCTTGCAGAGGCATCAGATCAATGTATCCCCCGTCGTTTTGAAGATGCTGTCAGACAATTTAAAGTCTTGACCAATCGTCCGACGACCCTCGACAACCTGTTCCTTGGCTGGGTGCAGGAGTTGAAAGAAGACATCATCCTTGAGTGTTTTCAACAAGATGAATACCACGTGCTTAATCACGCAAGGAAAGAGATCGGCGAAGAATGGGGCCTTGACCGTGAAAACGGAAGCCTTGCCGAAGACCGTTTTTATGCTTTAGGATTCATGGGCGCCCGCAATCCAGAATTATACCGCAGGGCATTAGCTGTCCAATATATTCCAGCAAGGGTGATCTCCGCTCTGTATGAAAAACAAAAGTACTATGGCCGCAACCAGGTCGTCAACGACTACCTAGGAAGCATTGCAGCTCAGTTGCCAGATGATTTCGACTATGGCGAATTTTTTGAGGCTGATGGAAAGACGGTCAGCATCAAAGGGATTGCATTCCTTCTAGAAAGTCTTCACTTCTTCGAGAAGGTATAACAACTTACATTATTACAAAAGAGATCATATGAGTATTGAACCAATAAGAAATTCCATAGAGACAAACCATGTTTTTGATGCCGTGGCTTTGCAGCATCGGCTTGACCCCTTCACCGCTTCTTCGATCGAGTCCTGCGAGAGGGTTGAAAGAACGGAATGTTCTGATGGCTGCCAGACCTTTTGGGAAATCATCTCCTTCCCATTTGTCTTCCTGTTCCAAGTCATCATATATCCTTTTGTTTTATTGTATGAACTGATCTTGGGATGGATCCTGCAGCCAAGCCTTCCGGACCTTGAGTTTCCCGAAGAGCTCATCGAAGCTGCCAAAGGCTACCGTGTGAATATGGCTAGAAAAGCTGACCGGCCGGAACCTTTTGATTTGGAATCGATCATCCAATTCCTAGACAATCTCGGAACACCGATACAGCTCGATGACCTTCTTACACGATTTGACGAAGTGTTCGCAAATGCAGATGGAACTCAAGTCGATGCCTTCGGAAACAAGGGCGTATTTGCTGCAAGGGATGATGATGAGTTTGCTGCGTCTGCCGGAGGAGTTGGCGGGATGTCGATGAGGGCATGCATCCAAAACTATGTGAACTTTGTCAGAGATAGAAACCTGGGCGCGTCTGGGACAAGCGATTACTACTACACAAGCCTCGAAGCGATTGTTAAAAATATTATTTTTGAGCTTGGCAAGCCAGGGGTCGATACAGAAAAGAAAAGAGGGGCCTTCCTTGAGCTTGCTGAAGCTGCGACTCATTGCAATCCAAGAAAACATGAGGAAGCAATTAGGCAGTACCGTGCTTTGATCGACCGCCCTGAAACAATGGACAACCTATGTAGAAGATGGTTCCAGGATTTTAAAGAAGAAAC
>JASHWM010000045.1 GCA_030044075.1 Candidatus Rhabdochlamydia sp.
CGAATGTCCTCAGCGATCTCTTTGACGCCTTTTTTCGAGTACTCGCATTTAATCGGACAAATCTCTATCGGACCTCCCGATTTTGGATAAAAATCCACATTGCGGGCTTCCGGCTTTGGGGAAGATAAAGAAGAGCTTGAACTAGATTCCATAATAACTTTAATTTAATTAATTATATTAATAATTATTATACAGTATTTTATTGAATTTTTCATTCAAATTTAATTAATAATTTGAATAGTTCGTAATTAGCTTGTAATAGAGATCTTAGTTCTTTGATGAAATCTCCTCGCTTCGGTATGCTCCCTATGATATTTCTGCTAAAGAAGTTGAGGCAGCATGCGAAAATGGTTTTTTCTAACATTCTGGTTATTAGCATCTTATTTAAGAGCAATTCCTCCGGATTTTGTCTATATGACCTGGGAAGACGACCCAATGACTACTGCAACGATCATGTGGGGGGCAAAAGAACCATGCAAAGAGGCTGTGCTTTATAAAAATGAGAAGGGAGAACCTTTAGTTGCTGATAGCCAGTTTCTTAGTGAGGGTTTTTTCTTGCATGCATTGACAATCAAAGGGTTGCAGCCCGGCACTGCTTATCGTTTGCAGGTGGCTGGGGAGCCAACCTATTATACTTTTAAGACAATGCCAAAAAAACTGGCAGAGGTCCAGTTTGTGGTCGGAGGCGATGCCTATAAACACCTGGATATATATCGTGAGATGTCCCTTCAGATCAAAAACCAGGATCCTCAATTTGTGGTCATTGGAGGGGATTTGGCCTATACATTTAAAAATAGTGGCACCAATAAAGAAGGGAAGCTGGAAAGATGGAAGACTTTTTTTACCACATGGTACCAGGCTACAGCAAATGACGGGGCCTTAATCCCCCTGATCGCTGCCTTAGGGAACCACGATGTCAAAAAGACTAAGGACAAAGACGTGATAAAGGCGGAACATTTCTATCTGTTTTTTAGGGGGAATTCCTATAAGAAGCTTGACTTTGGGGACTATTTGACCCTTCTAATCCTCGACAGCGGCCACCATTGTTCTATTCAAGGTGCGCAGACGACCTGGCTTAAAAATGCCCTCTCATCCTCTGAGAAGACTCCCTACAAGTTTGCTATATACCATGTAGCGGCCTATCCATCGGTCTATTCCTTTGGAGGGGCCACCCCCTCAAAAATCCGCAGTGAATGGGTCCCCCTCTTTGAAAAATATCGTGTACAGCTCGCTTTTGAACATCACAACCATGCATATAAACGAACCAAGATGATTAAAAATGGAAAGGTAAGTTCCGAAGGGGTCATCTATCTTGGGGATGGCTCCTGGGGAGTGTCTGCAAGGAGCCCTAACAAAAATCTATGGTACATTGAAAAAAGTGCGGAGAAGAATGCCGTGTTCCTCATCACGCTGGATCAAGATAAGGGCCGCGTCCGGGCCCTTGATAGCAAAGGGGAAGTCTTTGACGACCTCACCTTCAGCAGATAAGTTTTTCCAAGATTGCGTTTGAGCGAGAGACAAAATCTGATAGCCCTTCCGGATTAAGCTCTTTTTGTGAAAGAAGGCTTAGCTCATACACATGGGTGATCAATTCCTTTGCAAGCTCTGGTTTTGCATCTTTCAGAGCATAGATCGAAAGGATCAGTTTGCTGTTCGTATTGACCACAAGGGTATTTTTGTCAGATAAGCTGGGAGGGAGCGCCTGCCCGGAAAGGAGCATATAGTCCTTGAGCCTCCTCATATCCTCGTTCACAACAATAAAGGCCGGCAAAATGTTGCTCGAAAGACTTTTTGCTTCTACGTTCATGCCGGAGGATAAATTCTTCTGGAAGAAGTCGGCTATTTTAGCGCTCTCTGTCCTACCGTCAGCATCCAGGAGTGTTTTTTCTCTGGAAGCATCAAGGATGGTTTCATCAATCGCGCCGTCGATCCTTTGAAATTTCACGGGCGTGAGCTTGCCTTCTAAAAAGCCCATCAATGTCGTATCGACAGCATGAGTGATATGGAGGACCTCGATCCCTTTTTCTTTATAAAGGTCGATGAGATGTCCGCTTTGCTTCTCTTCGACTGTGTAGTAGATCTTGTTTTTATAGCTCTCATTTCGCACAAGATATTCTTGAGCTGTTGTCCACTCATTATTGATATTTTTCCATACCAGGAAGTCTTTTGCCTTCTCGTAAAACTTGTCATCGTGCATTGCGCCAAGCTTTACGATCACTTCGACATCGGGCCATGCTGCAAGAAATTTTTCTTTGTCGGTTAGATAAAGCGATGCAAGCTTGTCAGCTACCTTTTTGGATACATGGGATGAGAGCTGCCGGACGGTCCTGTCCATCTGGAGATAGCTGCGAGAAACGTTCAGCGGGATGTCAGGACTGTCAAGGGCACCTTTTAGGATTGTCAGGAAGTCGGGGATCAGGTCCTTGCAATTATCTGAAACGAAGACGCGGTTGCAAAATAGCTTGATGGTGTTGTTGCTCCAATCAAACTTTTTATGGATCTTGGGGAAGTACAAAATTCCCTTCAGATGGAAGGGATAATCGACGTTCAGATGCACCCAGAAGATCGGATCGGGTTCCATAGGATAGAGGGAGCGGAAGAACTCCAGGTATTCCTGGTCCGTGCACTCGGAAGCTGGTTTCATCCACAGCGGTTCTTTGTGGTTGATGCGGTTTTTGTTCAGATAGATCGGATAGGGGAGGAAGCTGCAGTATTTCTGAAGGATCCCTCGAATGCGCCCCTCTTCTAGGAACTCATCGCTTTCCTTATCAATATAAAGCGTAATGGATGTTCCCCTCTGAGATCTTTTCCCTTCCTCGATCGTGTATGAGGAGGAGCCGTCGCATGACCAGAAAACAGGCGCCGTCTCTTTTCGATAAGAGAGCGTGTTAATGGTGACAGTCTTAGAGACCATGTAGGCTGAATAAAAGCCAAGGCCGAAATGGCCAATGATCTGGTCGCCTTCTTTCTCAGATGTGTACTTGCCAAGAAATTCCTCAGCGCCTGAAAAAGCGACTTGCGCAATATATTTTTCCACTTCTTCTAAGCTCATGCCGATGCCCGTATCAGAAATGGTCAGCATTCTTT
>JASHWM010000046.1 GCA_030044075.1 Candidatus Rhabdochlamydia sp.
GTTGTGGTCATTGTCCCGCTAATAGAGGTCGAGCCTCCCACATCCATCATCAGATCTCCGCTGGAAAATAGTTCGACGCGGTTTAGGAAAGACTGTTCCATAAAAAAGTCTTGCCCGACATCGATCGTCATCGAATTTGTCGAAGTGGAATGAAGAGGGTTCCCGTTGTAGATAAATGAGCGGTTCGCTGTTAAGAGATCGACTTCGTCAAAGAAGAAATTCCCTCCAATATCTAAAGCGATATTTGTCGATCCTTGTCCTGCGTTGAGCCAAGTTCCAATGAAGTTGGTGGTGCTCCCTCCGAGCAGGGTTGATCCGCTCAGGTTGACATTGCCTGTTGTTGTGATCTCAAGGTTTGTAATATTGAGTGAGGTGAGGGGATTTGACGACAGGGAAAACGCCCCGATCCCTGCTGTTCCCAAGGTTTTTGCGACGCCTCCGGTAAAGATTGTAGAGGCATTGACTTCCACTAGAGGGGAATTCACGCTCACTAAGCTGTTTCCAGTTCCAGGTTGCGCAAAACCAATTACGCTAAAACCTGTTGAGAAGGGCGAGGAGAACCTGCTGAGGTTTAACCCTTGGGTGTCGATCGAGATCGTTGAACTGAAGTTGTCCCTCTGGGTATTGGGCTGTCCTCCCATCCCGATCAAACTATAGGCCCTATTTCCCGGGCCCGTGCTCAGGGTGAGGTCCCCTAAGGTGAGCATCGTCAGGTTCCCTGAGAGGGTCGTTCCTGCAGATTGGCTGTTGACATGGCCGATTTGCGCGAAACTGTCTGTCCCGATGGACCCATATAAAGAGACATTCCCTCCTATCGAAGTAAAAGTGATCGCGCCATTAAAGACATTGGAAGAGGTGCTAAATGGGTCGCCATGGCCGATGATCGCATAGCTTCCTTGGCCTGAAGAGCCAGAAAGTGTGACATTGCCGCGAACGGAAGGGAATAATAGGTCTACATTTGCAAAGTTGAGCGGATTGCCGATCTGCGCAAAGCTGTTATGGCCTCCGCCCTGCAAATAAATGTTGTTGACCGCAGCGACGTTGATATTATTCCTTTGTGTAGAGATATTGGCCGGCGAGGAGCTTCCAACACCGCCAATGAGGCTGAGGTCTCCAGCAAGTGTCAGGGTGATTGTGCTGCCAGGGCAAAGGATGGTGGCCCCTGAATCATTTGCGGAAGGGGACTGTGTTCCCTGCAGAGAAAGCGAAGAGGCTAGAATTGTAATCGGACTGCCATTTACGCCCGACCGGATCAGCGATGAATTGTTGCTCGAGTCACCGCCCAAAAGGGAAATGTTTCCGTTTGCAGTAATGGTAATCGTATCGGCTCCTAAAGTGGCGCCTCTCGCAATGATGAGGGCCTGGTCAAAGCCTGTTCCGCTGCCTCCTTTCATAGAAAGGGCATTTGCATGGATTTGGATCGATCCATCGCCAGAAAGATTGCCGGTGATGATTCCAGCAAGCGATGTCCCTGAGCCTGATCCGCCATTGATGAAGATGGAAGGATAGGTGGGCGCTGGGTTGAGGAAAATATTACTTCCATTGATGTTAAGGAGCAGCGCGCTTGAGTTTTGTCCTGAGCCGCCAGAAAGAGAGATGCTCTCTGTAGCATTGATCGTGATCACACTTCGAATGGTCTGGATAAGGGCTGGAGAATCTGCTTGAGATCCTCCCGTAAGAACGACTGTGGGAGAATTGATCGTAACAGGATTTGATCCTGTAACTGGCGAAAGGCTTTGAATGACTGCGGAGTTAGATCCTGCATTGAATGGAGGCCCTACTCCTCCAAGGAGCTCGGTGAGGGATGAAGTAGTGATGGAAAGAGTGCTGGCTGTTGCTGACCTCCCAGTGCTGATGATCGCATCGCCAAGACTTTGGCTTGATCCACCTTTTACATAAAGGTTCAGTGCTGAAATGCCGATATTACCGTTGCCGGAGCTGGTGCCCGTCTGGATGAGGGCCTGCGACTGCCCGCCAGATGGGGCTGTCCCCCCTTGCAAAGTGATGGTGTTGTGAAGGGCTGAGATCGCTAGGTTCCCTGTCGACCCAATCTGAATGTAGGCATCAGAGCTGTTTCCCGAGCCTCCTTGCAAGAGGAAATCTCCTGATGAAGTGCCTGTAATGGTAATGGACGATTCCGCAGTGCTGATGCCTGCAGAACTCTCTTCTCCCGTATTCCCCAGGACCTCTAAAGCGCCGGCTGTGATCATTAGGGGATTTGGGTTGCCTATTGTCGGATCAGTGATATAGGCGGTATTGTTTCCCGTTGATGTCCCGCCTTGGATTTCAAGAAGGCCTGCTACGGTGATTTGCAACTGGTTGGGAAGATTGTCAATGGTAATATAGGCAGAGCCGTTTCCTGCTGCCGAACTGCTCCCTCCTTCTAGCGAAAGGGTGTTTGAAACGATTGAAACTCCTGTTAAGACCATTGTATTGCTCTCGATGCTCGCAACAGACAAATTCCCCGATCCGCCGATGAGCGAGATATCTTCTGCTGTAATTGTCAGGTCAGCGCTTTGGGCGACGTTGATCGATGCGGAAGAAGTGGGACCAGATCCTCCCTGGACCAGAATGCTCAATGGATCGATCGTAAGGGGAGCATACTGGGTTTGAAGATATGCGTTTGTTGCTCCTGATCCGCTTCCACCAATGATCTCTAATGAAGAAGCAGAAACATCGAAAGTGTTTCCTGAATTGTTTGAGAAAACCTGTATATCAGCTGTGTTGGTGCCGCTGCCTGTCCCTCCTTGCAATTTGAGAAGTCCGGCGATCGATAGAGAAAGAGATCCATCCGTTACAGTAGAACCTGTCGAGATCTCTACCATGCCGTTGAAAGGACTGCTGCCGCCTGTCAGTGTAAGGCTATTCCCGCTGATCCCTATTGTTCCGGGGCCTCCCCCCAAAGTTTTGAATAGTACTGGGGAAAAATGGCCGCTGCCCCCTGAAAGAGAGATGTTGGAGTTGGAAGCTGGCATGGAAATATCACCGCCGCCTGTTGTCGTAATATTGCAAGGGGAATCTGTGCCAGACCCTCCGCTTAAAGTGATCTCATTTGTTACACCTGTGAAGGAAATCCCTCTGAGGCTTTGGATGTTCACGCTGCAGTTCCCAGTGCCGGAACCGCCTTGCATGCTGAGACCGGAGCTTGTGATCGAGATCGTATTTGTTAAAGAGCTGTTGAATGTCTGTATCGAAGCATAGTTGGATCCGCTTCCTGATCCCCCCTGTAAAGAGAGGGCCCCTGAGTTTGTGTTGATCGAAATGGGACTGATCACAGAAGGTCCTGTGCTGATCACGGCAAATCCAGTTAAACCGCTTTCTCCTCCAATCAGGGACAGGTTGTTTGTGCTCAAAGTGATCGCGCCGTCCCCGCTTGTCGAAGCGGTTTGTAAAAAGGCCATCGCCTGGCTCACCGAAGAGCTTGAGCCCTGCCCCTCAAACGTGACGTTGGAGTTTGGCGCTGTGATTGAAATACCCCCGCCTGTGACCGTCTGGACTCCGGCATAAGAGAAATCCCCCGTGCCCCCCTTCATCAGAAAATCTCCGGATGATGTCCCTGTGATCGAGATGGGGGATCCTTGTGTTTTAATTAAAGCATAGCTTTGTGATGAAACTCCTCCGCTTCCGCCAAGGAGCTCGAGCGATCCCACAGAAAATGTCATGGTATTGGGGTTGCTGAAAGTAGGGTTGAGGATAAAGGCGCTATTTGTACCTGTTGTGAGTGAAGAGCCTCCCTGCAATTGTAGAAGGCCTGTCGTTGTGATGTTGATGTTGCTTGTAGGCTCATTGATCTGGATATAAGCCTGGGAGGATACGGTGCTCGACCCGCCAATAAGGGATAGTGATGAAGAGGAAATGGTAATATTCCCTTGCACTGTAGAGGAAAGGGCCTGGACCTGCCCGTCAGAAGATCCGCTAGATCCTCCTTCGATAAAGATATCTCCAGAAAGTGCAGAGATCATGATGTCTCCGCCTGCAATTGTTTGGATGGAGGCGGGAGATGAACTTCCTGCAACCATCAGCTCAGAGCCGCTCCCATTGAAGGTGAGGGAAATGTTCCCATCACCTAACGCTGCCATTACTGCAACTGCGGAAGGTGCCGTGCCGCTCCCCTGCAGGAGATAGGAGGCGTTGTCGGCATTGCTGATCAGCGTAAACCCATTGCTTAAGATCGTATTTGGCTGCGATCCTTGCGGCTGTATTACGATGTTGTCGA
>JASHWM010000047.1 GCA_030044075.1 Candidatus Rhabdochlamydia sp.
ATATTCCATGCTGCACTCCTGTTTTGAAAAATCAACGTTCCTTCGAAAGAGCTTCGCATCCTGTCCTTTGAAGGAACGAAAAGAAATTCTTATGTGAGATTGCTTCGATCTCTTCTTGTGAAAGCCTCTTAGAAAAAAGAGACCATAGCTTTGGATAGCAGCTTGCACTTGAAAAGTCTGCAAAATAAATCGGTTTGAGATAGTTGAGCTCTTCGGGGAAGTCTCCTTCATGGGCAAAGTCGGCGCCGCAGCATAAATTGTTTAAGCAGCCGAGCTGTGCAGCGTGCTCGACATGGGACAAAAAGTCCTTAGCGTCTTTTCCTATGAATGCCCTCACAAAATTCAGCCCGATGATCCCTCCTCTTTTGAGGATCTCTTTTGCGATCTCGTCAGGAAGGTTTCTGGGATGGTCTGCGATCTTGCGAAAGTTGGAGTGGCTTGCTATGGGAATAAGCCCAAGGCCTTTTTTGTCGATGTAGTTGAGGATGCCTTCTGCAAGCGCATCGGAAGTATGGCTAAGGTCGATCGCGATTTTTTTCTCATTTAATAGTTCAAGGAGGACCTCTCCATCTCGTTTAAGGCCTTTTGTAGAAGCATTCCCTCCGCCAAAGCGGTTCTCTGAGTTCCATGTAAGGCTGAGGTAGAGAAGGGGACTTAAGGCAAGAACTTGCTCCAGGCGTGTGATTGCGACCTCTAATTTTTCATTTTCTTCGCATAGCCCTGAAGCATTTTCTATTGCAAGAACGAATTGTACGTCTTGTGTATCTTTAATCGTGTTATAGGCAGCGAACTGGTCATGCGCTGCTTTGGCCGAGCCCGGTTTTGTTTCTGTGAACACAGCGAGAGTTTGAAAGATGACTTTCCCTTGCCTCATTTCCGGGATGGAACAGCAAATATTGGGATCGTACGCCGTCCTCCCTTTTTTGCATGTCAGGTAAAAAAGAAGGTCGCAATGCAGGTCGGCTACTGAAACAGGAGAAGAGAACATGATCTGCCCTTAGGTCAATTGAAAAAGCAATTAACAGGCTTTTTATTGAATTTGTAAAGCAATTTACAAAAGAAATGGGTGGAGGGGTCGTTTAATGGTTCGTTCGAAATAGTAATTGGTTAGCGCCCACTCTATTAAATAATAAAAAGGCAAATTATTTTAGTATGTCGATCCTTTCTTTTTCAAGTTTTTCAACCTTATCTTTAAATTCTTTAAGGTTAGTGATTAAGGCTCCAAAGTCTCCTTTGCGCATTGCTAAAAGGTCGCAAGCCTCTGCGCATGTCGCCGTTGCGGACCTTTCAATTTGGTTGAGGAGGGCCTTCTCTCCAAAGATCTCTCCCTCGCCCAAATAGGCGATGACCCTTTTTTCACCGTCTTTCTTTCTGGAAATTTCTACTTTGCCTTTGATGATGATGTAAAGGAAGTCACCGATATCGCCCTCGTTGAAGATGACTTCTCCTGGTTCGTAATGGAGCTCTGCGATTGCCTGTCTTTCATCAAGTTTGAGTTGGACGGCCTCAATTGGAAAGACCATATCAAGCAGCCAGGAAAAGGTCGTTTTAATCTTGCGGTCAAAGCCGGGGAGCTTGATCCAATAGACAAGGCGCCAGAGGAGCCATGCAAAAAAACCTGATATTTTGATCGTTCCAAAAAGTTCTGCAACAGCGCTTCGATGGCCAAGCGCCCCAAACATCCCAAGGCCTTTAAATGAAAATTCTTTTTTAGGCTGTCCTTCTAAGGCTGCAAAGATATTAGACGCCAAGGTTTTGGCTTCACGAATTGCAAATTGCGCTGTAGGAGGGCAGGGGCCTTCCTCTAAGGGGATAAAGGCGCAGTCGCCAAGGGCCCAAAGATCTGTTGTGCCCTCAACCTGGAGGGTCCGGTCTGTTTTTATCCTTTCTTTTTCCAAAGGCAGGGAGAGGGTTTCTATGATCGGATTAGGAGAAGAAGGCACTGTTGAGATGATTGTTTTGGAAGGGATTTTTACCCCATTGTTCAAAATAGCCTCTTCCGGAGAAGCTGTCACAAGCCTGGTATTGAACAAAATCTCAACTTTGCGTTTCTTGAGGATTTTCTCCGCGTAATGGCTGAGGCTCGGGCTAAGCTCTCTTTCCATCAACCGGTCTTTGCTGTGCACGAGGTACACTTTGATTTCATCTGGATGGATTTCATGATGGTGTTTTGCGAGGTTCCTTAAAAAGTCATTGACCTCTGCAACGATCTCAGTCCCTGAAAACCCGCCGCCTCCTACAACTACTGTCAAAAGTTTTTCTCTCTCTTCCGCCCTATGCTCGATAGAGGCATTTTCCAACACTTCGATCAGATGGTTCCTGATGCGGAGCGCGTCCGAGAGGTTTTTAAAGGGCAGGGCATGTTCATGAAGTCCCTTCGCACCTCGAAAATCCGTCACATTCCCAAGCGCAAACACCAGATGGTCGTAGGGGAGGTCGAGCGCGGTATGGGAAAATTTCGGCAGTAATGAGACGACCCTTCCCTCAAGGTCGATCGAATCAATCTCGCGAACGTACAATTTGGTCTTTGGGATCAACCTTCTTAGGGGGCTTACCGTGTCAAGAAAGCCAAGGGACCCACCGACAACCTCGGCAAGCATTGGCTGGTAAACAAAGTAGTTCTCCTTGTTGACAAGGGAAATTTCGTAATCTTTTCTATGCTTGCATAGATTTTCAAGGTACATCGCAGTATAAACGCCTCCAAAGCCTCCTCCTAAGATCACGATCCTCTTTTTCATCGAATCTACCATTTGATTATTTTTTAATTTTATTTTCACATTATGAAAATCCTATAATTATTGCAAATAATAGGGTTTGATGAGAGAATTTCTGGGAATTTTAACTTTTTAAAGATTTTATGAATGTTTTAGGCGCAGGGGTCGTTCCCTATTGTACCTTTGAGAATCGTACCTATTTCCTTCTGGGTGAAGAGGCCTTTGGTACAGACGCAGGTCATTTTTCAGATTTTGGGGGAAGGGCAAAAGGGAGAGAGCCCCATCTACATACTGCTGCCCGGGAAGCCTCCGAGGAGTCTCGAGGTGTTTTAGGATCTAGCGACGCCATAAAAGACCTTTTGTGGGACATCACCCCCTATCAGATACAAAAAAATAAAGAGGGGACGCTCGCCTACTACATGTACTTTCTTCCTATCAATCCAGAAAAAATGAACTGCCGGATGAATGCTGTCTGCCGATGCTTTGTTTGCGCATTTAACAAGGCCCTTGTCTCAAAGACCTCATGGCTTGAAAAAAGAAGTGTTGCATGGGTCAATGCCGATGATGTATTCAGAGCGGTTTCAGTTGATTACGGATTGATTAATAGCACCGGCATGAGGATAAGGAATGCATTTTGCTATGCATTAAAAAGAACGCCTGAGTATAGAGCATGGTACATTGAACATATCAATCCTTTCATGGAACTGCGGTTATGAAGATCTGGCACAAAGTGCTGTCCGACGGGTCCTCTCAAGAAGAGATGCCGCCAAAAGCATCGCTTACTTATAAAACGTATGAAAGCCCATACGGCCCTGTTTTACTTCTCACATGCGATGAAGGAATATGCTCGCTCTCCTTTCAAACCGGATCTCAGGAAAAAACGCTAGATGCCCTTTTAAAGAGATTTCCGCAATCCAATCTGTTTCCCTCGGATGGGCCTGATCCTTTTTGGAAGAAGTTTCGTCTAAAAGAAAAGGTGCCCCTTGTACTTCATGGGAGCCCTTTCTCGATTTCTGTATGGAAAGCCCTTCTAA
>JASHWM010000048.1 GCA_030044075.1 Candidatus Rhabdochlamydia sp.
GAAAGAGAAAATATAGGGAAAGGAAGCTCTGTTTTCATAACAATTGATGATGGAGGAAGGCCCTTAAAAAGGCAAGCGAAAACAAACTAGCTTGCCTTGGTGTATTCAAGAGGCCAAAATACCTGCATTTTAAGGGCAGGAAGGGTTAGTAGTATAGGGTTCGCCAATATTGTTTATTGACCCTACGTTTTCTTGAAATTGCGTCAAATTAAAAAAAGAGATCACAAATTGCAACGCTACAAGAACTGCTAGGTTGGTTCCGCCTCAAAGGAAGCGGTCATCCTGATGCGCAATGCCTCGAGGATCGCAGGATTTGCCTTTTCAGGAGATCCGACATCGAAGGGAGGCTTTGGATCGTATTCGATCCCAAGCTGCATCGACTCGGCAAAACGTTGTCCTGCTATTTTTGCTGCAAGGGTCAAAGCCATGTCGATACCGGCAGAAACTCCTGCCGCAGTGATCACTTTGCCGTCTTCAACAATGCGCTCGTTGACGGGCTTTGCCCCCCATCTAGGCAAGCGATCAAGTGCAGCCCAATGCGATGTCGCTTGCAAGCCGGAAAGGATCCCCGCCGCCCCCAAAATCAAGCTCCCTGTGCAGACGGAAGTCGTCCAGGTCGCGCATTCATGAAGCTTGCGGAGCCATGCAAGAACGTTAGGATACTCTGAAAGGCTTGCACCGCTTCCAGCGCCAGGGACAACAAGCACATCAGCATGTGAAACATCAGCTAAGGAATACTCGGCAATCAACTCCAATCCCGAGTCCGTGCGCACTTTGCCTGATGCTGCCGCAGCGCGAAAGACCTTTGCCCCAGGAAGGCGACAGAGAATTTCATGCGGACCTATTGCATCTAGAGCAGTCATTCCTTCGTAGAAGAGAAAAACAATGTCCATGTTCCCACCGATTTAAGTTTTGCTTACAATTAAAAAAAGGAAAGCCAGGGATTTTCGCCATCTAATGTGATCGAAGCAGGGTCGATTTCGAGGTGGCGGATCGTCTGATTTTCCTTTGTCACAGGCAACTCTGGTTTATTGGAAGCATAGGTAAGATGGATAAGGCCCGACTCCTCATCAAAATAGCAGGCGGGAAACTCGCCAGAGCGAGAATCAATCGAAATCGGCTTAGACCATGTCGCTCCCCCATCGGAAGAGAGGGCCATCTCTAATGCCTTTCGGCTCCCTAAGAAATTTCCAAAAGCAATGACAGTTCCACTCGGGATGAGCTTGCCCTTCACGGTTTTTCCGGATAGATCAATTAGGTCAAGTCCGGAATCGCAGTTTGGCAAGGTAGAAGAGATAAGCTCTTTGGGCCACTCGATCTCTTTTTCTTCAGGATTGCCTGGAAGTGTAAACGTTGTTTCAAGAGCAAAACCCTGGCTGCGGTTGCGGCACAGCATGCGAATCCAAGTAGTCCCATCTTTTTCAAATGTGCAAAAAGTAGGCTCGATAGCGCCAAAAGCTTTCTTTGTAGTAAGTTCGGGAGATTGGAACCAATTCCCAGTCCTGAGGTCATAGACTTCTATTCTTGCATTTGTAGAGGATGTTCCATCTTTATTCGATGGGTCGCCTCTTTCGATCGAGGAGCCGAAAACCAAATAATTGCCAAAATGGAGAGGTTTGCATTTTGTAGGCCCTACAATCCCCTCAGGCAACACCTCTCTCATAAAAGTTTTGCAGCCGTCTGTTGATCGAAACACAAGACTTTGCATCATTTTTGTCTCATAGCCTGTTCCAATCCGGAAAAATAGCAGATATTCCATAGAAGCTGCATCAGAGGGGTGGACCTTGAAAAGGACAGGGCTTGAAACAAATGCTTTTGGATCGCTGGAAAAGTCTTTAGGCGTCTTAAATACATGCGGCTTCCACTGACCGTTAGCAGTTCTTTCGATGATCACTACGTTTTTTGGCTCGGATGTGTTCTGCCGTCCGTTTGTGGCAACGACATAGCCCTCCGTGCTCTTTGTTATGCTGGTGCTATGGCCAAAATAAGAATATGCAATCCATTCTTCGAAAGGGGATACAAGGAACCCTGGGAGATGCTCTACTTTATGAGAAATTGCAGCCTGGTCTGCATTTTCTTCTTTGTGAAGGACTTCGGATGAGCTGTCCCCAGACAAACTTAAGGCAGAGGCAGTTAAAAGGGAAAGATTTTGAATCATAATAGATCTTAATTTGTTATAAATGGTTATTGAACAATAGTAGAACAAAAACCCATACAATTCAAGCCGCAATTCTTTTATAAAAAAATTTTTAATTCCCCATGGCAGATAGAACGTTTATAAATAGGTAATAATAATTTTTTTATCATTTGTTCTTATTTAATACTTTTTGGTAAAATTTTTACAATTTTTAATAAAAATATTAAGATGAGTATGAATCCTGTCAAATTAGTTGCCCCAAAAAATATCACTGAGCTTTCAAAAAACCTTGAAATGCTTACGCAAAGCCCTAATTCTTATAAACTTGGTGATAAATGTGAGGTTATTGACATGCAAGGTGCGCCAGGTTCGGGCCACGTGCACCTTCAGAACCTTAAGTCGATCGAGTGCATGTTCGATGCTATTGCTCGAGATACGACGGTAACGGCAGGTGAAATTACCCAATTTCAAAGGCATTTACAAGCCTATATCGAGGGCAGCAAGGCTATTTTAGGAGCTGAAGGGAATTCTCTTTTTGAAAAAGTACGGGTATTTGCGCAAAAGGCGATCCATGCCGACCCGAATTTTCTTGAAAGCGCCTGGAAACATGCAAAAAACCATGCGCCAAGACGCCAAATCATTGGATTTGCTCAGTATGCATGCTCAACTAAACAAGGGGTGATTGGCCTCTCAGCCCAAGTAAGATGGGCCCTGATAAAAATTGCCAGCGAAGAAACTGTTTCATACGATTCCTTATCAAACGACGAGCGTATCGAGCTGCTTGCCCTAGTTGAGAAGTACAACCGCGAAGGGGACTCTAAAGGAGCATTCTCCAGCAAGCTCTATTCAGAAATACATCTCATGGTTTTTACTAGGTTACTCGATGATTATCCCACAGCACAAATGACTTTGGAATCATTCACAAGATCTTCATGGAAAGGGATCAGGACCATCGTTGCTCCGGAGCTCAAAGCTGCCATCAAGAAGCGCTTTGACAAAGCAGAAGAAGAGCTGGCAAAAGAAATCAGAAAAATCGCACCAAGCATTCCTCAAATGGACCTTTCAGAAATTGCGCGGGCAATCAATCTTTTGGACCTTTCTGCATCTTTTCCGGCCAGTGAACGAAGCGATCTTAGAAATAGTCTTACAAGCAGGCTCCAAGAGCTTTGGAACGTGGCAAAAGATAAAGAACCAAAAGACATTCTTCTTCTGAAGTTTGTAGATGAAAGCTATGCAAAGGCCCCTCTCTTCCCAGAGGTCAAAAAGCAGCTGATTTATCTGGCAAATTCTTCTTCAAACAAATTACCCGATCATTTCAACTTGGATGCTCTATCTCCTGAAGGGATCGTTGAGCTTTGCTCGGTACTAGATAGCTATGCAGAGCACATGAAATACAACAACTTTTCGCTCGATCTTCTCAAAAATGTGCGCGATTTTCTCTGTAATATGGCCAAAAGGGAAGCGTCAACCAGATTTGATGATATGGCCAAAGACCTGCCGCTAAAACAAGAAAGGGCATTTAAAGCAGCAAAAGTTTTAGAAATCCTTCAATCAGAAAAATGGGCGGGGTCCCTTGATGTTTTTAGAGATGCCCTTGAGACTGCCCTTGCAAAATATACAGGTTCTTTCCCGGCATATGAAAAGACTAGAGAGGCGGTATTATTTGCCATAGGAAACAGGGCCTTGAAGAAAGAGCTCGCCTTTCAAAGAAAATCTGAACCTCCTGCTCCGATCCCCGCACTGCCGACAGTAGAGGAGGTCGCTCAAAGGATCATTGACCTGAAGAAACAGCAGCGTCTAAGCAAGATCGCTGAGCTAGAAGAAAAGCTGCAAAACCAAGAAATTGCAGGAAGTGATGAAGAAGAGTCGATTTTTTTTGTTGAGGACGAGACAACCCCGTCCTATTTAGAAAAGCTCAAAAAGGAAGAACCTGATTGGGAAAAGGATAAACAAAGTTATATTCAAATGGAGACTTGGGTTCGTAACCATCCTAAAGAGCTGCCTTCCTGGAGGATCGGAAACAATCCGAATTCCATGGATATGAGCCAAGGGATCCATTTAGGAAAATCTGTAGAGGAAATCCGGTCTATTGTCGTGGAACTGTTCCGCAACTTTGTCCTTGATTCTCAGCTCATGACTGAAGCTGATTTTTGGAACGCGCCTGATTCTACAGACTATGTGGTCCTTTCTAATATCCTCTCTGGGGCTGATTTAACGCATCTCTTCGGAGCAAAAGTTCTTACAAGCTACCTTAAAGATCACGACAAATTGCAAGTAGCAGAGAAAAGGCTCGTGATCGAAAAAGGGGCGACCCACATCAATGCAACTCTCACTTCAATCGGTGTCCTTAAACTTGAATCCATTTCCAATGGATTTGTTGCTGGAAGGAAAATTGTAGGCACTGCAAACGCGAAAGGGTATGAGCGAACCTTCCAACCAATCGGATATCAGGGTTATAACACCTCGATCCTGCGGGATGAAAAAGGAACGGACTGGGTTGTCGACACGGGAAGAGGTCATTTTTCAACACAGACCATATTTCCTGACCTTAAGCTAGCAGAGTATATGCAGAATCGCTTTAAGGTCCTTGGAGGGGAGAGGAATCTAACTATTCAGATCCCCCTTTCCGAAATAGGTCTAGCGTAGCCTGCAAAAATATAACATTTTAATACTTAATTTTTATTTACAAAAAAAGAGATCAACATGACCAACATAACATTAAAAGCTGTACCGCCTCAAAATTTGGGAGAACTTTCTGCCAATATTGCTGCCCTGACCCAAAATGCAGGTTTGTGCTTAGATTCCAACTGCGTACTTGCAGAAAGGGTCCAAAATGGACCGGTATTAACAGGAGAGGAAACCCTACAGGCCATTGAAACTACTTTTGACACAATTCTTCACAGAGGCCCTTTTTCAAGAGCGGATGTTGAGCAGTTTAAAGGCCGTTTAGAAGCCTATACTGGTCCAAATGCCTCTACTTTGGGCGAAGCGGGAACCCGTCTTCTTGAAAAAGCAAGCGCCGTTGTCCTAGAGAAGCTCCATTCAGATAAGCAATCACTTGAGGCCGCCTGGAAAGAAGCAAAAGATCATGCCCCTAAACGCCAAATTATTGGGTTCGCCCAGCATGCATGCT
>JASHWM010000049.1 GCA_030044075.1 Candidatus Rhabdochlamydia sp.
AGAGGTTTTACAAGGACAAGGGAACTTCCGGAAACAGCGCACGTACGTACGATGTTTCCGGTGTTTTGTGGAATTTGTGGTTCAAAAAGAACAATCTTCATCTTAGGGTATCGGTTGCCGGTGTAGCATTTTGCGCTGGAGGTTCAACAACAACGTTTGCTTTGACAACTTCTACTTCAAACATCAGGAGGGTGTTGGGAGGAAGATTTCCAAAGGTCCCATAGGCAAGTTCGGGATGGATGAAAATTTCTCTTTTCTCTCCTTCTTTCATCCCGATGATCCCTTTTCGAAACCCAGGGATTGTTTCCTCAAGATGCACCACCTCTTCTTCTTTTGATGCACCAAACACTGTCCCGTCAATAAATTTCCCCGTGTATTTGATCGAAGGAGAAAAGCTTTCAGTTACTTCAGTGCCTTTTCCCTTTTGCACAACCTTGTATTGGACTTTGCCGTCCTCAAGAACTTTGATGTCCTTCTTTTTTGCATTATCTGCGAGGAATTTTTGTGATTTTTCCAGGTTCTCTTCTGCTTGCTTTTGGAAGAGGACTTCTTGAGCTGCGGTCAATGCCTCGAGGCACTCGTTCTCGCTGAGGGGAGAATCCTTGCCTTCTTTGTGGTCGTGCAGACCCTTGACTAAAGCCTCCATGTCGAAATTAAATCCAAGACCTTCGATGTTCTTTCCGATGAGGTGGCCGAAAGCCTCGGAAATTTTCCATGGATCGATGGCTTTTTGTTCTTTCTCGATCGGTTTTTGTTCTTTTTGTTCAGTCAGTTCTTCTGCTGAAAGAAATGATGCAGCAGATGCGATACTGAAAATATAAATGATGTTGCGTAATGAGATCACGATAAAAACTCCTTTATTTGGTAAGCCACTTTTGTTCTAAAATATGCCGGACGTTCTGAAGGTCAATCTCTTCTTCAGAGCGTGTTTGCATATTTTTGATTTTTGCTGTTTTAGAAACGAGCTCTTGCTCTCCGATCACAAGAGTATAGGAAGCAGAAAACTCGTTCGCATTCTGGAAACACTGAGAAAGTTTTTTTCCTGAGAAGTCCATTTGGGCAGGGATATGTTTTTCTCTCAGCTCTTTTATGAGAGTGAAACAAAACTGCATGGAAGCTTCATCGAGGGCGATGAGATACAGGAATGGATGGCCAGGCTTTGGGAAAAGACAGTTTTGTTTGCTCATCGTCTGCAAAATTCTTTCGAGCCCTGATGCAAAGCCTACTGCTGGGATATCTGGGCCTCCTAATTGTTTAATGAGGCCGTCAAAGCGCCCCCCGGCGCCTATCGTATTTTGTGCGCCAAGCTCTCCGCAGGTCACCTCAAAAACGGTGTGGTTATAGTAATCAAGCCCGCGGACTAGTTTTTGGTTGATTTCATAGCGGATATTTTCTTTTGTCAGCAAAGCACAAACAGTCTCGAAATGTTCTTTTGCTTTTTCGCTTAAGAAATGCAGGATCGAAGGTGCGGCCTTTAAGATCTCCTGGTCTTTTTGATCTTTGGAGTCCAGGATGCGCAGCACGTTCTTGCTAAATCGGACCTGGCTGTCAGCAGAAAGGCTGGAAAGGTGCGGCTCCAGGAAATTTTGCAGCGCTTCCCGGTAACTTGCGCGTGTCTTTTCATCGCCGACGGAATTGACCATCACCGTTAAATCTCTTAGTCCAAGCCTGCGATAAATTTCACATAAAAGGTCGATCATTTCTACGTCTTGATAAGGGGATGCGACACCAATCGCCTCGGCCCCGAACTGGTGGTGCTGCCTGTAGCGTCCGGCCTGCGGCCTTTCATAGCGGAACATGGGACCTATATAGAAAAATTTGTGGATCTTCCTCATCTGATATAATTGGTTATCAAGGAACGCGCGCATAACAGATGCGGTTCCTTCAGGACGCAAGGTAAGGGAGCGTTCACCTTTGTCTAGAAAAGTGTACATCTCTTTTGAGACAATATCTGAACTGTCCCCAACACCGCGGATGAAAAGTTCGGTATGCTCAAAGATGGGGGTTCGAATTTCTTCAAAACAGTAATCTTTGCTCGTTTGCCTCAAGATCGATTCGACATGTTGCCATTTTTCAACCTCCCTCCAGCTGAGTTCTTCGCTGGGCTCTTTCGGCAAAATGTCAAAAACTCCTTTCGGAATTTTATAGTCCATAGCATCCCTCTTTATTAGAAGAAGGAATATAAAACGATGGGACAAAAAGATAAAGAAGAACTATTTCGATTCTGGAGCGGAGATGATCTCGTTTAATAACGACATAAACTCTTGCAAATGGCTTTTTGCGGGGGTCTTTTGGTGCTCCTCATGCAAGAGCTGCATGCATTGGATAAAGGGGAAAGGAAGCCATTTCTTTCCTACGTACTCAGCGAGGTAGTACCCTAGGGAGTGCTCCTCTTCCTTGGGAAAGGAATTTATTTGACGGATCAGTGAGTCCATCTTGGCGAGGTCTATAACATTTTTTTTATCGAGGGATTTTAAATAATAATAATCAACAATTATATCGCTCCATAATTCAGACATTTTTTGGATAAATTCAGGGTTGTAACTTTGATCGATTTGTGTTAGCGTATTTAGTAGCTTTCTAAAAGCGGAAAGATTTTCAAGGATTTTGCGCTTCTCGCTAGATCCTATTTTTTTTCTTTTCTTGCTGGAAAGCAGGTCAAGCTGTTTTTTTAAGAATTCGGCAATAGACCCTAAAAATGGTAAGGTGAGCTGTTTGAGTTGCTCTGGAGTAGGTTTGTCCTGCTCGGCTTTATGCTCTTGGGCCTGTGGCAAAATCGCTGTTTCGATGGGCTTTTCAAAGCCCTCTAAACGATTTTGAATTTTTCTCATGGGAGAAAACCTTTTAGTAAGAATTATTTTACTAATGCCCTAAGGAAAAAATTAAAATCAAGGAATTAGCGAATAAATTTTTGAATTTTTTGTCGGTCCGAGCAAAAATAAATTGACTTTGTGAAATGATCTAGTTACCTTACTGCAGCTGAAAAAAATTATGAAGGAAGGAAGATGAGTTTGCTCAATTTCATGAGACCTGCCCCCTATCTGGAAGAAATTCAAGATCAGGAATCTGTAAGCAAAAATTACAAGTACTGGCGCTTCAGAATCTTCATTGGGATGTACATCGGTTACGTCTTCTATTATTTTTCAAGGAAGAGCTTTACTTTTGCCATGCCCTCCTTGATCCAGGACCTCGGCTTCACCAAAAGCGAACTTGGTATTTTAGCAAGTATCCTTTCCATTACATATGGCGCGAGTAAGTTCTTGAGCGGGATATTGGCCGACCGGTCCAATCCCCGTTTTTTTATGGCGCTTGGTCTTATCCTGACGGGCGTCTTTAACATTTTTTTTGGATTTTCCTCATCGATTGTGATGTTTGCGATTTTCTGGGGATTGAACGGTTGGTTCCAGGGATGGGGATGGCCCCCATGCGCCCGTTTGCTGACCCATTGGTATTCCCTTAAAGAGCGGGGCACATGGTGGGGAGCCTGGAATACCTCCCATAGCGTCGGCGGGTTCTTGATCCCGATCATCGCCGCATTCTGCGCCCAATATTTTGGATGGCGCTATGCAATGTATGTGCCGGGAGTATTGTGTATCTTTGTGGGCCTGTTCGTGATCAACCGTTTGCGCGACACCCCGCAGTCTTTAGGCCTCCCGCCAATTGAAAAATATAAAAATGATTATTCCGATCCAAGAGAAGCTCACGAAAAAGAAACAGAACTTTCTGTAAAATCAATCCTTTTTGAACATGTCCTCCGCAACAAATTTATCTGGATCCTTGCGATCTCCTACCTATTTGTCTACGTTATCCGCACTGCGATCAATGACTGGAGCATGTTGTTCTTGATCGAGACAAAACAATACTCGCAAATTGCGGCGGGTGTTTGCGTGAGCTTTTTTGAAATCGGTGGTATTTTTGGAAGTTTGGCTGCTGGCTGGGCTTCCGACAAGATCTTTGGAGGCAAGCGAGGTCCGATCAACGTGTTGTTCAGCTTGGGCGTGATTTTTGCGATTGCCGCTTTTTGGTTCTCACCGCCGAATATGCAGTTCCTAGATTCCGCTCTTTTGTTCGCGATCGGTTTTCTCATCTTCGGACCGCAGATGCTCATCGGTATGGCAGCTGCTGAGCTTTCCCATAAGAAAGCCGCAGGGACTGCGACAGGTTTTATCGGTTGGGTGGCCTATCTGGGCGCTGCATCCGCAGGATATCCCCTTGGTAAAATTACCCAGGATTGGGGATGGCAAGGGTTCTTTGTTATCTTGGCGATATGCGGATTCCTTTCCGTGTTCCTTTTGTTGCCGCTCTGGTCTGTAAAGAGCTCGCACCACATCGGAATTGTCAAGCAAAAGCCCCAACCCCAGGAAGAAAAGGCTGCAGAATCTGCCGATGTCTAAACAAAACTTCCCGTTTTGTTTGCAACGATAGCCTAAAAAGTAGTATGATCTTTGCTAAAATGGCAAGGTCATACTACGCATGTCTTGGGTCCCGCTTCACGTACATTCCCAATATTCGATACTCGATTCCTCCGCTTCGATTGGAGCGATGGTCAAAAAGGCGCAGGCCTTTCAAATGTCGGCGGTGGCTTTAACAGACCAGGGCAACCTTTATGGCGCAGTAGAGTTTTACAAAGCTTGCAAAGGTGCGGGGATCCGCCCGATCTTGGGAAGCGAACTGTACTTGGCCCCAACCTCTCGCCTAGAAAAGAAAAAAATTCCTGGCTACCCTACTGGTTCTCCTCTGATCCTTTTGGCAAAAAACCAAACGGGGTATCGGAACCTTTGCAAATTAAGTTCTCTTGGTTTTTTAGAAGGCTTTTACTATACGCCAAGGATTGACAAAGAATTGCTCGTGCAGCATGCGGATGGCCTCATCTGCATTGCAGGTTCTTTGGGGAGCACTTTGGCGAGCTTTGCCACTTTAGAGAAAAAAGATGAGCTCATGCAAGAGGTCCGCTGGTATCTGGACCTTTTCAAAGAAGACTTTTATCTCGAGGTGCAGCGACATGTCATGAACGAGGAAGACATCCGCGCAAGCGGCATGGAAAATGAGTCGTGGCTCTATCAAAAATACCAGGACAATGTAAAAAAGCAGGAGATCATCATCGACTGCTACCGGGACATCTCATCGAAGGTCGGCGTGAAGTGTGTTGCCACCAACGGTTCGCACTATATCGAAAAAGAGGACTGGAAAGCTCACGAAATTCTCATGAACATCCAATCTGGAGAACCATGCGAGATTTGGGAGAGGGATTCTTTTGGGAATCCAAAAGCGAAAGTGTTGAATCCAAAAAGGCAGACCTACGCAAACCAGGAACTGTATTTCAAGTCCCCTGAAGAGATGAAGCGGGTTTTTTCCGATTTCGAGGAAGCTGTAGCTGTGACGCTCGATATTGCGGCCAGCTGCGAGGTGTCTTTAGATTTTCAGACCAAATACTATCCTGTCTATGTGCCCCCTCATCTTGAAGGAAAGGTAATTGATGAGGCAAAGAGGGCAGGAGAAGCGGAAAAACACCTTGTCCATCTTTGTGAGACAGGGATTGAAAAGAGATACTCCAAAGAACACTTGGCTGCAGTCCAAGAGAAATATCCAGAGAGGGATCCTCTCCAGGTCATCCGCGAGAGGCTTGCCTACGAGCTCAGCATCATTATTCCCAAAGGGATGTGCGATTACTTGCTCATTGTATACGATTTTATCGCATGGGCAAAGTCGAACGGCATTCCAATGGGGCCTGGTAGAGGATCCGGAGCAGGCTCCATCATCCTCTACCTGATCGGAATTACCGATATTGAACCACTTCGGTTCAATTTGTTCTTCGAGCGCTTTATCAACCCTGAGCGGCTTTCCTATCCTGATATCGACGTCGACATCTGTATGGACCGCAGGCAGGAAGTCATCAATTATACCGTATCGAAATATGGCAAAGATAAGGTCGCTCAAATTATCACATTTGGAACGATGAAGGCCAAAATGGCAATCAAAGATGTGGGCCGCGTGCTGAGCGTCCCACTTGCCAAAGTGAATGCGATTGCAAAACTTGTTCCCGAAGATCCGACCATGACTTTGGACAGAGCTTTTGAGATTGATGCCGACCTTCGCGCGCAATACGAAAACGATGAAGAGGTCAAAAGGCTGATCGATCTTGCTAAAAAGCTCGAAGGATCTGTCCGCAATACCGGCGTTCATGCTGCGGGGATCATTATTTCTGCAGATCCTATCATGGAGCGCATCCCGGTGTGCCTTTCAAAGGACTCTGAGATTTTTACAACGCAGTTTTCCATGAAGCCCGTTGAGGCAGTCGGGATGCTGAAAATTGATTTTCTTGGGCTCAAGACCCTCACTTGCATACAAAAAACGGTTGATGCCATCAAAGAAAATGGCACAGAGATCGATTGGGTGAACCTGCCTTTGAACAACAAGGAGACTTTTGATTTGCTCAATCAGGGAAAAACCTTGGGGATCTTTCAGCTAGAGTCCGGGGGCATGCAAGATCTGGCCAAGCAGCTTCATATTGATAAGTTTGAAGAGATCATCGCTGTCGGAGCCCTCTATAGGCCCGGACCAATGGAAATGATCCCATCCTTCATCCAGAGAAAGCACGGCAAAGAAGAGATCGAGATCGATCATCCCTTGATGGCGGATATTTTAGCCGAGACCTATGGCATTATGGTATACCAAGAGCAGGTGATGCTCATTGCCAGCAGGCTTGCCAGCTATAGCCTTGGCGAGGGCGATGTGCTCCGCAGGGCGATGGGAAAAAAAGATAAAGAGGAGATGGCAAAACAAAGGGAAAAGTTCCGCCTGGGCGCTATCAAAAATAACATCGATGAAGAAACTTCCATGAAGATCTTCGACAAAGTGGAAAAGTTCGCATCCTATGGTTTTAACAAGTCCCACGCGGCAGCATATGGTTTTCTGACGTATGTCACAGCATATCTTAAAGCGAACTACCCTGGCGAGTGGATGGCAGCCCTTATGACCTGCGATCGCGACGACCTTTCCAAGGTCGCAAAAGTGATCCGCGAATGCCAGTCCATGGAAATTCCCATCCTTCCCCCTGATGTCAATGAGTCAGGAAAAGAGTTTGTCTCAACATCGAAAGGGATCCGGTTTGCCCTGACAGCGATCAAAGGAGTTGGCGAGGGAGTTGTCGAAGTGATCATGAAGGAGAGGAAAAAAAGAGGGCACTTCAGCTCACTGTATGACTTTTGCCAAAGGACGGACCTAAAGAAGGTTGGAAAAAAAGTCATCGAATACCTCATCGAGGCAGGCTGCTTTGACTTTACTTCCTGGAAAAGACAGGCCATGATCGAGAGTATCGATCCCATGTTCAATGTCGCAAGCAAAGAGCAGGAAGAAAAAGAAAAAGGGGTCATGAACCTTTTCAGCTTGACCGATGATTTCACGAAGACGCATTTTTTAACACCCCCTGTCCTCAAACAGGAGGCTTCCAAGCAGGCCCTCCTTCGCAGAGAAAAGGAACTCCTTGGATTTTACCTGACCGGCCATCCCATGGACGAATACCGCGATCTCATGAAGAAGTTGTCCTGCATTCCTTTCTCCGATCTTGAAAGCATGGACCAGGATACTGTCTGCCGGATCTGTTTTATTATCGAAACCCTCCAGGTTAAGATCGCCACAAAAAGCCAGAGGAAGTTCGCCATTCTTTCGATCAGCGACGGGATGGAGAGGTTTGAGCTTGCAGTATGGCCCGACCTGTATGAAGAAAAAAGCACTTTGATCATAGAAAACCAACTTCTCTATGCCGTCGTCGTCGTCGATAAAAAGGAATCTTTTAAATTGCAGCTCAAATGGCTTGGCGACCTCACATTAGCTAATGAAAAAATGATCCAAGAGTGCGATACTGTGCATCAAAAGGTGAAGCTTCAGGTAAAAATGAACGAATATTCTGATAAAAATGGAAAGAATGCGCCTTCCAAAAAAAGTGAAGAAAAGAAAGTCCCTTCGGGGAAACTGCTCGTCCATATCGATGCCGACCAGCTTCGTCTCAGCCAGGTCGTCAGTTTAAAAAAACTATTTTATTCCCATGCCGGCTCAACCCCTGTCTGTCTTCGTTTTCTTGGCAGAGGTTCCTAC
>JASHWM010000050.1 GCA_030044075.1 Candidatus Rhabdochlamydia sp.
AACAAGGATGTCCATGGCCGCGACGGTTTTTCCATCATTATTGTCCCGCATATAGAATGCTTTGATCTGCTTTGGATAATCAGTGAGGATTACGGGTTTTTTGCAATATTCTTCAGCAAGATAGCGCTCGTGCTCCGATTGCAGGTCGCATCCCCAATCGCAGGGGAACTCGAACGTCTTTGGCGCTTTTTTCAGGACCTCGACCGCTTCAGTATATGTCAGATGGACAAAGGGAGTGTCGGCCACATGCGCGAGCCTTTGCAATAGCCCTTTCTCGATGAACTCATTGAAAAATTCGAGGTCTTCCCTGCAGTTTTCAAGGACATACTTCACAACAAACTTTAGGTAGGACTCGGCGCATTCCATGTTACGAACTAGGTCCGCAAAGGCCATTTCAGGCTCGATCATCCAGAACTCGGCCAAGTGCCGCGATGTGTTGGAATTTTCCGCGCGGAATGTTGGGCCAAAGGTATAGATGTCCGATAGGGCGCAAGCAAAGGCCTCTCCGTTGAGCTGTCCCGAAACAGTCAAATAGGCGTGCTTGCCAAAAAAATCTTTCGAAAAGTCGACAGAGCCGTCCTGGCTGCGCGGTGGTTTTGCAGGGTCAAGGGTTGTGACCATAAACTGCTTGCCCCCTCCTTCAGCATCGGAGGTAGTGATGATCGGTGTTTGGATGTAAAGGAAGTCCCTTTGCTGAAAAAATAGATGCGTCGCAAAGGCAAGAGCATTCCTGACCCGAGTGACGGCCCCTTGCGTGTTCGTCCTTGGCCTGATGTGCGCTATCGTTCGCAGGAATTCAAAAGAATGCCTCTTTTTTTGCAGGGGGTATTCTTCCGCAGGACAGCTTCCAAGGACATTGATCTTCGAGGCTTTGATCTCAAAAGGCTGTTTGCTCCCAATGCTGGGAACGAGCAGGCCCATCACGATCACGGAAGCTCCTGTGCTCATCTGCTTGAGCACATTCTCATAATCTGTCATCGTTTGGTCGAGGATGACCTGGAGGTTGTGGAGGCATGTTCCGTCATTGATCTCGACGAAGGTAAATGTCTTTTGTTCACGGAGCGTTCGGATCCAGCCGCAAACCATGATTTGCTGGCCGATACTGTCAGTGGTAATGCGATTGATTTTAATGCGTTTCATAATATTGCTTGTTTAATGTTTGGCAAATTCTCGCAACATAGCGATCTCATGTTTCCAAAGAGGAGGCCCATCTGGTGTTTCCAAATACTTGGGCAGCTTCTTTAGGAAGGGATGTTTCATCATATAACGAAAAGCTTCCATGCCGATCTCTCCTTTACCAAGGGGGGCATGGCGGTCTTTCCTTGAACCAAAAGGTTTTAGGGAATCGTTTACATGGAGGGCATAGAGGTGCTTGAGGCCTACTGTCTTATCAAAATGCTTGAGCGTCTTGTCCCACTCATCAGGAGTGCGGATATCGTAGCCTGCCGCAAATATATGGCATGTGTCGATGCATACGCCAATGGGGATATGCTTTTCCAGCCTATCGACAAGATAGGCGATGTGCTCGAAAGTGTGGCCAACAGATGATCCCTGCCCTGCCGTCGTCTCGATCAAAAGCCTTGTCGGCCCTGCATGTGCGAGCTTTTCAACGGTAAGCAGGCTTTTCACGATCTGGTCCAGGCACTCCTCTTCCGAAGAGTCAAGCGCTGCGCCAGGGTGGAAGTTGAGGTAGCTGATCTTAAGCTGGTGGCAGCGCAGCAGTTCCTCGCGAAAAGCTTTTTGGCTTTTGTGAAGGGCATCATGGTTTGGGCTGCCCAGGTTGATCAAATAACTGTCATGGCTCATCACCTGCTCGATGCCGGTGCTTTCCAAAGCTTCCTCCCAACGATCGCATTCATCCTCGGGGATAGGCTTGCCTTCCCAACGTTTTTGGTTGCTTGTAAACAGTTGGATGGTCGTCGCGCCGATACTTTCTCCTTCAAGGAGCGCTTTATGGACACCGCCAGCAGCAGATGTGTGGGCGCCGATCAGGAGTTCGTGTTTTTTCATAGATTGCGCAATTTTATGGTTTTCATATAGGCTGAAGCAAAGATAATTGTAAGCAAAACCACGAGATCTTTACAATCCCAAAACATGTCTCACCACGATCACCCAAAAAGTCTTTCGAGGTCCGCGGCCCGGTTTTTGTCCGGTACGCTCTGCAGCAGGTTCACCGGGCTCTTCCGGGATATGGCCATGGCATTTTTTTTTGGGAGCAATCCCGTCCTCGCCGCTTTTATGGTCGCCTTTCGCTTTGCTGCTCTCTTCCGCAGGCTTTTTGGAGAGAACTCGATCGCATCGGGGTTCATCCCAAGTTTTGAGGCGATCCGGATGGAATCCGGAAAAAAAGGGGCAGAATATTTTCGCGATCTATTTTATTCCCTCTTTTTTTTCTTAAGTGGGATCTTGGCTGTTGTCGAACTGGTCCTCTATGCAATTTATGGGTACTTCAGGGTAGGCCACGACACCTCTGTCCTCATTTATATGATGCTCATTGTTCCAGGCGTCGTCTTCATCTGCCTCTTCGGACTTCATAGCGCTCTTTTGCAATGCGAAAAAAGGTATTTTTTGCCGGGCTTTGCCCCTGCGGCCTTCAACTTTGTCTGGATTGCGGCGGTCTGGTGGCTTCATGGACAGACCATGGACAATGCGATGGAGCTTTTGTCCATCAGCGTTGCCCTGGCTTTTTTTTCACAGTGGGCAATGCTCCTTCCCCATACTCTTCGCTATTTGCGCTCTTTCCTTGCCTGGAAAGAGTTTGTAAGGGCTAAACTTTTTTCCAAGGAAATAAGGGCCCTGTGGAAACCTATGTCCCTGGGAATGATCGGTGTTGCTGCGGTCCAGCTGAACACGGCGCTAGATGGTGTCTTTGCAAGGTTTGCAAGTTTGGAAGGTCCCGCCTACCTATGGTACGCCATCCGCCTTCAACAAGTTCCCCTTGCCTTATTCGGTGTTGCCATCGCCTCTGCTCTCTTGCCTCCTCTTTCCCGCGCTGTCAAAGAAGGGTCCAAAGAAAGGTTTGGCATCCTCTTGGACTTCGCTTTCAGGCGGACATGGAGCCTCATCGTCCCTTGTTCGTTTGCGATCTTGGTCCTGGGGGTCGGCGCCGTGAACTTGCTGTACGGCAGAGGAGACTTTTCTGTCGAGGCTACAAAACAGACGGTCGACTGCCTTTGGGGATATGGGATCGGCCTTCTGCCTACTGTCCTTACCATTATCCTGATCCCGCCCTTCCAAGCAGAGAAGAATTACCATATTCCGACGATTGCAGCGCTCCTTTCTGTCGGGGTGAACATTTTTTTAAATGCCTTCTTTGTTTTTATCCTGGGTTGGGGCGCCTATAGTATTTCTGTAGCGACGAGCATTGCAGCCATTGTGAGCTCTAGCTTTCTTTTACACCAATGTGCAAAGAAACTCTCCTTCCCTTCCCTCCTTTCAAAGGGAATGATGGTCTGTCTCTTGAAGATCCTGGTGTGCGCCATTTTGGCCTCGGTTGCAGCTCTATGGATAGGGGAAGGTTTTCTTGGCGATGCAACTATTTCTCTTCTCCTAAAGAAAGAAGAGGTGGACTTCTCAAGGGATTTTATGATACAGGCGATGCAATTCTCAGTGATGGGGATCGCATTTGTTGCGGTATTTTTTGCGTCGGCGTTTGTATTGCAAGCTGGCGAAGCTTTAGAACTGTTGCCGTTTCGAAAAAGGCAGCAGGGGCTGCCCTTTTCGAAAGGAAATTAGTTTGTGTGAGCGAGGAATTCGCAGATCAGAGGAATGTTGATCGGAAGAGGGAGAGGAACTTGGTCCATCTCAGGTGTTGTCAGAAGCTGGCCTGACATTTTTCCTGAATCAACAGACAAATACCCTGGAACTTCTCTAGA
>JASHWM010000051.1 GCA_030044075.1 Candidatus Rhabdochlamydia sp.
TGTCTTTGACCTTAGACGAAACATTTGCCTTAGCTTTTTCTCTTTGGGCTGGCAATGACAGGCTTGTCCTTGCGTAAAGCGGCCAATGTCTGTTTGTCGATATTTAAATGCGCCTGAACAAGTTCGGGCGGGGTAAGCGCCATCCACTGGTTCAACGAAATGTCTGCAAAATAAGAGCTTCGAAAGACCTCCAAGAAACGCAGAGGCTCATCTCCAATGTTTTCGACATAATGTCCCATTGCAAAGGGGACATAGCCCACATCTCCCCCCTGATAGTTAAAAGTCCGCGCCCTTCCTCCAGATGCAAACACCGTCATCCGGCCCTTTCCTGAAATGAAATACTGCCATTCATCTTCATTGGGATGCCAGTGCAGCTCCCGTATGCAGCCGGGGTTTATCTCAACAAGTGCAGCTGCGATCGTTGTAGCAGCAGGGAAGTTCTTCGAATCGACGATCCGGACCTCTCCTCCTTCCACTTTAATAGGCTTTTGACTACTTAATCGATAACTGTACTTGACCGGGATTTCACCTTTAGGCGACTTGACGGCATCTTTTGAGATGGGACCTGGCACATTGCCAGCAAAAATCCAACGGGAGTGCTCAACATCCTTCGGAACTTTAGCAAAAGCACTTTCTGAAACCCCGAAGTTTTTGGCGAGCACCTCTTTAGGAGTATGCACAAACCAATCAGACAGAAGGAACGTCTCATTTTCTGAAAAGTGCCCATCGTCAAAAACGAGCAAGAACTCACACCCTTCTTCAAGCCCTTGGATCGAATGGGGAATCCCCTTTGGAAAATTCCACAAATCGCCAACGCCCACATCATCAATAAAATTTCTTCCTTCAGGATCGATCGCTGTGATCCTGGCCCTTCCTGCGAGCATAAAGCCCCATTCCGCTTCCTTATGCCAGTGCATTTCGCGGATCCCGCCAGGAGTCAGGCGCATATTCACTCCCGCCATTGTTTTGGCGACCGGGAGCTCTCGGACTGTGATCTCCCTTGCCCAGCCGCCTTCAGCCAGACGGTTCCGCGCGGCTGAAAAAGAAAATTTAAGGTTGGGGATTGTTCCGGCATCAGTCGATGGAGAAATGAGCTGGTCGGGGTTTTCATTTTCAAGAGGAATATTTCGCGGGCCCATGATGGACGCCCCACGATTTTCAAAAATTGGTTCCATGCTCGCAAGAGCTTGAGCTTTTCTCTTCATGATCCACCTCTTTTCCTTTTTTCTTTATTTTGTGTTTGTACCGTATAGAAATTTAAAAATCGAAAAAATTTATCATGATGAAAAAAAAGACGATCTTTCAAAAAAAGCGACGTTGCCGTTACATTCTTCAGCAGCTAGATTTTTGCAGTTCAATTCCTTGAAATTCTCAACATACAGGTACGACCATGAAAACCCTCTTTTTAGTCCCAATTTGCTTCAGCTTCCTTATGAACTTGGAATGCCAAAACTTCGATGCCGAGGCTGTAGGAAAGATCTGGGACAATCGGGCAGAAGAATGGAGTGTGTATCTTGGCGACAAGGGAGAAAAAGACCCTAATCGTTTTTTTCAATCCGATCCCGTCTTATGGAGGATGCTAAAAGAAATTAAGGAGCTCACAGTTTTAGATCTAGGTTGCGGCGAAGGATATCTTTCTAGGGAATTAGCAAAAAAAGGAGCGCAGGTGATCGCTGTTGACATCTCTGAAAATCTGATCGAAATTGCACGGAAAAAATCTTTGGCAGAAGGCCTCGACATCGACTGCCGTGTAGAAAACAGCCAAATGCTCCAATCGATCCCGGAAGGGACAATCGATCGCATCGTATGCAACTATGTCCTCATGGATGTTCCCGACCTTAAAAAAACGGTTCAGGAAATGTACCGCGTCTTGAAGCCACAGGGAGAAGCCGTTGTCATCCTTTCACATCCCTGTTTCCCCATGTATGCTATTGAGCGCCCTTTAGACCTAACGATCTCCTATGGGTGGAAAGCGCCCTATTTTAAAGAGCACACGATGAAAATGCCCATTTGGCGCCCTCATTTTACCGAAGGTTTCACAATGTTCCATCGTCCTTTGTCTACCTATTGGAAAACGTTCAAAAAATCAGGTTTTAAGGTCATTGACTTTGACGAACCATTATTTTCTGAGGATGCACTCGATCAGATGGGACACGAACTTGCTGCTAAATTCAGTTCTATGCCTCATTCTGTCGCCTTTTTGCTCTACAAAGGGTAGATGCCTGGCTGCCTTTGTCATACAAGGGCAGCATTCATCGTGATTTTAGCATTTAAAAGCCTTGAGATGGGACAGCCCGCTTTGGCCTCGGCAGCCAGTTTATCGAAAGTTGCAGCATCGGCGCCAGGCACCTTGGCCTTCACTTCCAGGAGGACCTCGGTGATGGTCCACCCTTTTTCCACTTGTTCCATTGTCACTGTCGCGGAGGTCTCGATTTTTTCAGGCTTTAGGCCCGCCCCGGCTAATTGAGCAGACAGCGCCATGGAAAAACATCCTGCATGCGCTGCTGCAACAAGTTCTTCGGGATTTGTTCCAACACCGCTTTCAAATCTCGTCTTAAAAGAATACTGCGCGTTTGACAGCGTACCGCTTTCTGTCGAAATATTCCCCTTCCCTGTCATTAAATCACCATTCCAAACAGCTGATGCTCTTCTTTTCATAATAGCCCCTCTCGTTTTGCCTTTCTAACGCAAGTCAATTCCATAGCTTTTTGCTATGATAAGCTTACAACTTCTGTTTCAAAATAGTCTGGTTCAAACTTATTAGTCAAATGTCCCGAATGGATTTTTCAAAAAATAATTTTTCTTGGAAAAATATATCATTATTGATATAAAAAGAGAATGAGCAAAAAACCTTCTCTAAAACATTTGATTTGGATTGCCTCTACGAAGGACGACCTGTTTAAAATGCCTGAAGAGGTTAGGATTGAGTTTGGGTACGGCCTCTATGAAGCGCAACTTGGGAAACATCCTAAAATAGGTAAGACTTTAAGCGGATTTGGAAGCGCTGCCGTCATAGAACTAATCGAAAATCATGTGAGTGGCACCTACCGGGCTGTTTATACTGTGCGTTTTACAGACACTGTATTTGTTCTCCATGTATTTCAGAAAAAAAGCAAAAAAGGGATTCATACAGACAAGCAAGATATTGATCTTGTTAAAAATCGCCTGAAATTGGCAGAGGAAATATATAAAAGCAGGAAAAAAGATGAAAAAAAATGATAATTTTGAAATCAGTTCAGGCAATGTTTTTAAAGACATTGGTTTAGATCAATCCGATGAATTGATTGTCAGATCTAACTTGTTAATGGAAGTAAGCTCTCTCATCGAGAAAAGTGGTCTTTCCCAAGCTGAAGTTGCTAAAAAACTTGGAATAACACAACCAAAAGTTTCCATGCTTGTAAAAGGTCGTCTTTCTGCTTTCAGCACTGATACATTACTTCGCTATCTTTCTAGATTGGGATGTAAGGTGGAAATTCGTATTCATAAGCCCAGAGCTCGTAGAAGTATATTCAAAAAAAAAGGCGGAGTTGCTGTTAAGTAATTTCAATCCTCTCAAAGGGATATCCCAAAAAATCAATGAGGGCGAAGGTAAAAATATGCCCTTTGCTCTCTTTTCACTTGCTGGATATGCTCCATGGCGCCATTTCCATCTATCCGAATGGGTTCAGGAAATGGTTTCCATTCGGGCGTAAGCCATGGAATTAACGCGATGAGGACCGCCTCTTCGGGTAAACAAGACAGAAATGGAGTGCCCAAATCCAGACAGTGGTAAAACCAGTAGATCAGATCTTTTGCTTCTTGTGTGCTCATTTTCAGTCCAAACACATTTGCCTGGATATACACAGCA
>JASHWM010000052.1 GCA_030044075.1 Candidatus Rhabdochlamydia sp.
TCGCTTTTTGCAAGGAGTTGATTTTTCAATTCTCGGCCTAAAAAGACCCTATTTTTCATTGTTTAAATAAAAAGAGCCCTTATTCAAGGGCTCTTTTTGATTTCTGGAAGGTTGGAGAACTTATGCGATCGTAACTTCCTTGCAAAGGTAGACATCCTGAACAGCATTCAGCAATGACACACCTTCTTTGAAAGGCTTTTGGAACGCTTTTCTTCCCAGGATCAATCCCATGCCGGCTGCGCGTTTGTTGATGACCGCAGTCTCAACCGCTGCTTTGAGGTCGTTATCTCCTGAAGGTCCGCCAGAGTTGATCAGGCCCATGCGGCCCATGTAGTTGTTGATCACCTGGTACCTTGTTAAATCGATCGGATGGTCAGAGCAGAGTTTTGTGTACATTGCGTCTGTCTGCTTGCCGAATTTGAGCGTTTTGAAGCCGCCGTTGTTGGTAGGGAGCTTCTGCTTGATGATGTCCGCTTCAATGGTGACTCCCAGATGGTTTGCCTGACCTGTAAGGTCAGCTGCTTCATGAAAGTCTTTTGCTTCTGTTTTAAAAGCGTTATTCCTTGTATAGCACCAAAGGACTGTGGCCATGCCAAGCTCATGGGCATGCGCAAACGCCTGGCTGATCTCGACGAGCTGACGTCTGCTTTCTGGCGAACCAAAATAGATCGTCGCACCAATCGCCACACAGCCCATATCATAGGCTTGCTTCACAGTGGCAAAACAGATCTGGTCATAGGTATTGGGATAGGAGAGAAGTTCATTATGGTTGATCTTTAAAAGAAAAGGGATCTTATGGGCATATTTTCTTGCCAAAGAACCAAGCACACCGCAAGTTGTCGCAACAGCATTGCAGCCCCCCTCAATCGCCAGGCGGATGATGTTCTCTGGCTCGAAATAGTCCGGATTGGCAGCAAAAGAAGCACCCGCTGTGTGTTCAATCCCCTGGTCGACGGGAAGGATCGAAAGGTAGCCGGTATTTTTCAGCCTTCCATGGCCAAAAAGGGTCTCGAGGCTTCTTAATACGCGGGTATTGCGGTCGGAAGGCCCAAAAATACGGTCGACCCAATCTGAGCTGGGGATATGAAGACGCTCTTTTGGAACCGTTTTGCAGACGTGGTTAAGAAGACCCTCTGCTTCAGCCCCAAGTAGAGATTGAATTTGAGAAAAAGACATAAAAATCCTCCATTTTTTTCCAAAATACTCTATCTTGAAATGGAGATTTTTTCAAAGGTAAACTATTTAAAACAAACTATTTTGAATCAGCCTTCCCTTCCTAGGCAGCAAAAAGGGAAGGCGCTCAAGAAAATATTTATACTTTCGCAGGAATAAAGCGGATCCTTTGCATATTTGTAGCAACGCCCTCGCTTAGATCGCACTCGAAAGTGGCCACTTCGCAATTCTTCAGAAGGTCCAGTTCAAAGAACATCGGATAGGCGCCGTCTGCCCCTTTCTCCAGTTTGCCTTCTCTTCTAAGGGAGTTCATGATGAGCACCTGCATCACTGCATTATGTGTTACAAAGGCCACAGTTTTGTCAGGTCCGTCTTTTGCAGCTTCCCTGACCGACTCAACGACAGCGCTCGCAACCCTCTCGCCAAAAACAGCAAAAGTCTCGGCTCTTTCATAAGGGGTTGTTGTCCACTTCGCATCTTCGCCAAGATCGCCAAAAGCCGCTTCCATGCTTGACATATGTTTTTCCCACTCTGCTTTTCTCTCTGCGGCAGGGATCCCTTCGCTTACCCCATGGTCGATCTCTCGAAGGCCCCTTTTTTGGATGATTTCGAAGCTCTTCTCCTTGAACTCTCCAAAAGCAAGGCTGGCCGTGTGATGGGAACGGACAAGATGGGAACAATAGACCTTACTATGAAGGTTGGAATAGGATTTTAATGAAGTTCCAAGCTCCACTGCCTGCTGCACACCATTTGCGGTTAAAGCGGGATCTGAACCGCCCCCGCAAATCTTTTTTTGCGCGTTATACGGGGTTTCGCCATGTCTGGCCATAATAACTTGGACCATTGGTACCTCCTCCTGTTAAAAAGAAGGAGCATTTTAATAGAGCCTTGATCTTTTTTTAAAGATCCTTTTTTTAAAAATTAACGCAGAAGATGGATTTTTTTGAGGACGATTTAGCTGTATTAAAAAACGACAACCCCTCGGAGAATTTCCGAGGGGTTAGGATTTTTTTAGGCGCAGAGGCGTTTTTTCATCTGCTGTTTATACCCTTCTCTTGCGTGGAAGGGGGCTCCCTCGAGCTCATACCCCATTTGGGTATAGAGATGGATGGCTTCCTCGATGGCCTGGAGATAGACCTCTTTTATTCCCCTTTCAAAAAGGGCCCTTTCTAATGTATTGATAATTTGTCTAATAAATCCCCTACCTCGATACTCTTCGCTGATAGCAAGCTGGCAGAGCTTGCCCGTTGTGGACGTTTCGGGCTGGAAAAGCACGCATCCCACGATCTTTCTTCCTTCGATAGCGAGGAGGTGCAGGCTTTGCTCTTCCTCAGGCAATACTTGCGACCCAGGAGGCAATCCTTGAGGTTTTTGGAGTACTTCCCATCGTAGCATCAATGCTTTTGGGTATTCAGGATCGTCTGTTTCAATGAACTTAAACTTCATGTAAACCTCCTTGTACCAGAATGGATAAAGTTAATCTAATGAGTTTAATTTCTATTTAAACTAAAATTGAAATAATTCCAAATTATTTAATAAATAAAAGTAGACTTTTTAAATAATTCCCTTCGGGATGATAAATTGACACGGGGTGATCGGGGGATTGCAAAGAAGAATGGAGCACCTGGACAAAACGACCTGTTTCGGCTGCTGCCTGGAAGATGACTTTCTTAAACAGGTCCTGGTCAATAAAATAAGAACAGGAGCAAGTAAGAAGGAAGCTGTTTTTCGGGATTTTTCGAAAGACCGTCTGGTTGATCTCTTTATATCCCCTGCAGGCCTGGACCACATCCTTTTGCTTTTTTGCAA
>JASHWM010000053.1 GCA_030044075.1 Candidatus Rhabdochlamydia sp.
CAGGAGCTTGCCCTGTACTGCCAAGACCCAGCTTCTGAACTCGGAGAAATGAACAAGCGGGCCGATGAGATCGTTCAAATCATGAAAACGACAGAACTTGAGAAGGACGATGTCAAAGCCTTGAAAGATGCCCTGTATAGAGCTAAAGCTCCCCTTTTAGAAAGGGTCCGGGAGAGGGAAGCAGAGAGGGAAAAAGCGCAGCTTGAAATCCAAAAGCAGCAAAGGGACAAAGTTTTGGCCCTTAGAAAAGAAATTGAAGACCTTTTACAAGAAGGGGAAAAGCTTGAGCTGGATGCCCTTGTTGCTGCTAAAGACCTTAAATTAGATGAGCTTGAAAAGGTAAATCTTAGTAAATCAGAAAAGTTGATTTTCGATCGTTTATTTAAACAAATTCGAGATTTAATTGCAGATAAAAAGGAAAAAGTGTTATTAAACCGATCAGAGGATGATCTGCAATCTTTGGAGAATTTGCGAGTCGTTTACAACGAGCGGAAAGAAAGACGGATTGAAATAAAAAATCAGATCGAAAGCTATCGCAAAACTCTAGGGTCTTCCGGTTTTGACTTTGAAAAGGCGATGCAGTTGCGAGAGCTCATGGACGATGAAAAAGTCCAGCTTGAAAAAGTCAATCAAGCGATTGTAGAGATTGAAGAAAAAATCGCTGAATTAGAGGGGTAATTTTTGTTTTCGGATAAAGCAAGTACATTTGACCTAGATCATACCTTAATCAACGGTAACACCAGCTTTGAATTTTGCAGGTATCTAGTTCGCAGTAAAATTTTGCCAAAGAGCGCATTGTTGTATGCAGGGATTGTTTACCTGAAGCACCGCTTCTATGGCCTTTCCTTGGAAGAGATGCATAAGCTTATCTTCCAAAAAATGCTTCTTGGCCTTCATCTCCCTACTTTAGAAAAGCATGTAGAAACGTTTATCAAAAAGCACCTCCTTGGCAGGTTGTATATGCCTGCTGTTGCCTATCTGAGAAGGGCCCAGCAGCTTGGGCACTACACGGCAATATTGTCTAGTTCTCCAAGTTTTATTGTGAAACCGATCGCAAAGTTTTTTAAAGTGGATGAGTACAGGGCCAGCGAATACGAGGTCGATCATCAAAAGCGGTTTTCTAAAATTGGATTCGTCCTTCAAGGAAGGGACAAGGCTAGGTTCGTCCAGGACCTAAGAAAAAAGGACATTGACCAGCAGAATGTGATCGCATATTCGGACAGTCATTTGGACATCCCTTTTTTACTCTCTGCAGGATATGCAGTGATTGTCAACCCTGATAGAAAATTACTAAGGTTCTCCAAGAAACGAAACTGGAGCATGATTTGAAGAAATACGGCTATTTTGGTGGAACTTTTGATCCAATTCATTTTGGTCATCTGAACCTAGCCATCCAAATAGCTGAAATTTGCAAATTAGACGAAGTTTTTATTTGCCCCACCAGTGTTTCCCCAAGCAAGGTCGATGCATCCCCTATAGCTTCAAACCAAGATCGGTTTGAAATGACCTCACTCGCAATCAAAGATATTCCCTTTCTAAAAATGCTCGACTTCGAGATCAAGGAAAATAAACCAAGCTATACGATCGATACGATCCAGAAGCTACAAGAGTTCTTAGGCAAGAAGGATGAGGCCTTCGAGCTTCATCTGATCATGGCCTCGGACTTGTGGAAAGATTTTTTTCACTGGAAAGAGTGGGAAAAATTAGCTATGATAGCGCCTCCTATCATAGGGAGTCGCTTTCCAGAAAAAATTTCGAAGTTGCCTGTAGGGCATGTAAAAATTCCCTATCAGGTCGTAGAAATTCCTTTGATCGAGATCAGTAGTACCCTTGTTCGGAAACGTTTAAAAAATAAACAGTATTGTGGACATCTGGTTCCTCATGAGGTGTTGCAGTACATCAAAAAAAAACATTTATATATATAGGCTTATGAAAAAAGATATTATGTTGATTTTGAATACGATCGGACAGACAATTTATGATAAGAAAGGAATTAACATCCTGGCCTTGGACCTGACGGGTGTTTCTTCCATCACAGATTATGTCATTATAGCAGAAGGGAATGTGGACAGGCATGTCATTGCAATCGCACAGGCTATAGAAGAAAATCTTGAGAAATTAGGAGAAAAACCTGTTTATGTCGAGGGAATGAGCACGGGGGACTGGGTCGTCCTGGACTATATTGGCATCATGGTCCATCTTTTCATGCCAGGCCTTAGAGAAAAATACCAACTTGAGAAGCTCTGGAAATCTGGTGAAATTATTGATTTACAGATCAGCGTCGATCCTACCCAAATGGCTCTTGGCTCCCGCTAAAGCTCTATGTAGCGGGTTTGTTTTTAGTTTTTTTTTAATCGATAATCCCTTATTATTATCCCTTTGTTAGTTTGTTGGAGAGCTATGAAGAGAAAGCGTGTCGTTGTTACGGGCATGGGAGTTGTCTCTTGCTTTGGAACAGATGTTGATAAATTTTATGAAGATTTGCTTGCTGGCAAAAGCGGGATCGTTCCAATTGAAGAATTTCCTTGTCAGGAGTATCCAACTAGATTTGCCGGGGTCATTCGCAATTTTGATACCGGAGACTACCTAGATAAAAAACAGGCCAGGCGCGTCGATCCATTTATCCGATATACTGTTGTAGGTGGCAAAAAGGCCCTTGAAAATGCAGGGATTTATCCCCAAGGGGTCCAAAATCTCAATAAAGAGCGCTGCGGGATCATCATTGGCTCCGGCATGGGCGGAATGAATGTGTTCTACGAGGGAGTTGACACAATCCTCCACAAGGGATACAAGCGCCTCACTCCATTTTTTGTTCCTTATATCATTACCAACATGGGCGGCGCACTTCTTGGCATCGACCTTGGGTTCATGGGGCCGAACTACTCCATTTCAACTGCCTGCGCGACCGCAAATTATTGTATCCTTGCGGCTGCTGAACATATCCGAAGGGGAGACGCAGACCTAATGCTTTGCGGGGGTGCCGAAGCGCCCATCAATCCTGTCGGTCTTGCCGGCTTTGTCGCTGTCAAAGCTCTTTCTGAGCGCAACGACGACCCTACGAAGGCATCCCGTCCATGGGATAAGGCCCGCGATGGTTTTGTCATGGGCGAAGGTTCAGGGGTCCTTGTCCTCGAAAGCCTTGAGCATGCACTGGCAAGAGGAGCTCCCATTATCGCAGAATACCTCGGGGGAGCAGTGTCATGCGATGCGTACCATATGACGGATCCTAGGGAAGATGGCTCTGGCGTTGCGATGTGCATCGAAAGTGCGATTGCCGATGCTGGGATTGCCAAAGAGGATGTAAACTACATCAATGCCCATGCTACCTCAACACTTGTTGGCGACATGTGCGAGGTCAGGGGAGTTCGAAGTGTTTTCGGGGCTCATGTCAAGAACATCAAGATGAATTCCACTAAGTCAATGACAGGCCATTGCCTTGGAGCTGCCGGGGGAATTGAAGCTGTTGCTGTTGTTAAAGCGATCCAGACAGGCATGCTCCATCCGACTATCAATATCGATAATATTGAAGATGGAATGGAAGATATCGATGTCGTCCAAGGAAAAGCAAAGCCCCTCAAGGTTAAGGTGGCATTGAGCAATTCGTTTGGTTTCGGCGGCCATAATTCTACTATTATATTTGGCCCCTACCAGCCATGAAGACCGAGTGCTTTGGAGTGATACCGGTAAGGAAAAAAGAGGGAGCCCTGGAAGTGTTTTTGGTGTTGCACCGCTCAGGGAATTATTGGGGTTTCCCAAAAGGAAAAAAAAGCGGAAAAGAATCGCCAAGGGAGACTGCGATACGAGAGCTCAAAGAAGAAACGGGTCTGAATGTAGTCAAGTTCCTGCCAAGCTCTCCTCTTGTTGACGAATATTCTTTTTTGAGGGGCGCCATCAGGGTTGACAAAAGGGTGGAATATTTCCTTGGTACGGTTACCGGAAATGTTTCCCTTCAAGATGCTGAGATCGTAGCAGGAGAATGGTTCCCGATTGAAAAAGCGATCATGCAACTGACCTTTCCAGGATGCCGGTCGCTCTGCGAAAAATTATTACATGAAGAAATCACTGAAGCTATTTAACTATATCAAGGAGTAGCGCATGTCTTTATCGACTTATTATCCCGTACGCCTGGCAACAAGCAAATCCTATCTGAAAGACATCTTGCTTGTCCTTGGTGCAAGCTTTCTTATCTCTCTTTTCTCACAAGTTGCCCTACCGCTCCCATTTACTCCTGTTCCTCTTGTATTACAGTGCCATTTATGTTTATTCCTAGGCGCAGCGCTCGGAAGTAAGCGCGGGGCGATGGCAGTACTTTTATTTATCCTGCAAGGAATGTTCGGGCTTCCTGTTTTTGCAAAAGGGGCAAGCGGCTTCACAGCTCTTTTAGGCCCAACAGGCGGCTATTTGGTCGGATATGTCGTTGGGGCGTTTCTTTCTGGGTATCTTTTCGAAAGGGCGCAAACTAGAAGTGTCAAGAGCGCATTTTTGAGCATGCTTGCCGGCAACGCGGCCGTTCATTTCTTTGGTGTTGCCTACCTTGCAACTTTTATTGGCCTCAGCTCAGCAGTTTTACTTGGCTTTGTTCCCTTTATTGTAACAGACGTCATCAAATTACTTGTGGCAGCCAAAGGGCTCGCATTTCGAAAGGCAGGCTAAAGCTTTGATCGGTAGTCAGTTTTAAAATACTTCTCTTTAAAGCTTCTTTCGATTTTGTCTTTTAGCTCAGCCTGTAACTTGGGATTAACATTCCCAACATGATCACTTTGCGCTGTTTCTTGTGTAGGGATCGTTGCTGTGCCTTCTACTTTTTTGGCCAGTTCCTTCAACGATGCAGTATCAGGCCCTGCTTGTCCCGCTTTTCCGACTGGTTGAGAGGGTTGTCCTCCAATTCTCATGTCTGACATATCTTCCTCCTGAGATTCTTGTATTTTTACCTAATTACCTCGTCGAAATATTTTATACAAATAAAAATTTTAATTTTTTTGAAAAAAAGAATTTTTTCAGAAAATGAACGAGGATTTAGAGAAAGGGAACAATAGGGCCTTTTTATATGAAATTTCGAAAGAAAAAAACGAATAAGGTCTATTTAAGCTTGTTAGAAGAATCGACGTCCTTGGTGTAGGTGCGTTCTTTTAAAGGTGTCTGTTGCAATTCCATGAGATGCTTCACCGACTCCCTAATAAACTTCAAAGTAACTTTAACATGATGGGTCAACGGTCGTTTTTCCTCCATAAACTCGGAAGGGAACATTTTTGGACCAACTTTCCTAATCATAATAAATCCTTCTTCATTTTATTTAGTTATAATATGCCTATTATACTAAATACTAATTGTATTAAATTACATTTAATTTGTCAATTTAGCTTTATTGTATTTTTTTGTAAGCACATCTTTATCAGCGTGTTTTATTGGTTTTTTTTTATTTTTCTATCGAATATTTTCTATAAAAAAAGGAGTGACAATATGATCGGCCGCATTTTTGTAAGAGGTCTAGCAGCAATCCTTAGCCTCTTGACCAAGTTTTTCCTTTCTTTGCGTTATCGAGTAGAGGTTAAAGGGTTTGAAGAGATAAAAGGGAGTCTTTCGAAGGAAAAGGGGATCTTATTCCTTCCCAACCACCCAGCTTCGATAGACCCTGTGATCTTAATGTCCATCCTTTGGCAGAGGTATCAGCTAACCCCTTTAATGTTAGATGCTTATTATTATATCCCCTTCGTCCATCAGATTGTGAAGCTCTTTGGAGCGATCCCTCTCCCGGAGACGAAAAACTCTATCACCAGATGGAAGCAAAAAAGGGTCGATCGCTTCACGGATCAAATTGTGGAGGGTTTGCAAAAAGGGCAGAACTTTTTGATCTACCCATCCGGCAGGCTGAAACTAGGACCTTCTGAGCAGGTCGGCGGGGCTTCTTTAGTGCATACCGTTGTTCAAAAGGTCCCAGGTATGCAAGTTGTCTTGGTGAGGACAACGGGCTTATGGGGCAGCAGTTTTTCTAAGGCTTACACGGAGGCTTCTCCGAATTTTGGCAAAACACTTTGGAATGGGTGCAAGGTCCTCATAAAGAACGCCATTTTTTTTGTTCCCAGACGAAAAGTTGTTGTCGAATTTCAACTTCCGAAAGATTTTCCGGCATCTGGTTCTAAGATGGAGTGCAACCAGTATTTGGAAAAATGGTACAACATGCCTTTTCCACAAGAGGGGGAGCCTCTTTACAGAGTGTCCTACTTGTTTTGGAAGAAAGAGGTGTTTGCCCCGTACATGCGTGTGTATAAGCCAAACGAAAATGTGGCGATACCAGACCAGGTTAGGAATAAAGTCATCAAGAAGCTCTCAGATATCACAAAGCGGCCAGCCGATCAGATCAAACCTGAGATGTTTTTATCCCAGGACCTTGGAATTGACTCTTTGGACATGATGCACATTGTCTTATTTTTGGAGCAAAATTTCGATATCCAGGGCGTCCAGGCTGAGAAAATCCTCACGGTCCATGATGTTCTTTGCGCTGCTGTTGTAAAGAATCAGGGAGGTGAAAGACTATCCCGAATTACTGTTGCAGCTCCCAAAAGAGAAAAAATGCGTCCCGGGGTGGTTGGGCCGATCGGAGACACAGTCCAGGAAGCCTTTCTGAAAAATTGTAAGAGGATGCCCGGTTGCGTTGCGTGCGGCGATAGCATGTCTGGCGAACTGACCTATCGAAAGCTCTTCAGCGCCGTACTGCTTCTTTCCAAGAAAATTGAAGCGATGCCTGGAAAATATATCGGGATCTTATTGCCATCATCTGTTGCGGGGTACCTTACGATATTGTCGGTCTTATTTGCGAAAAAGGTCCCTGTCATGTTGAATTGGACAGCCGGCGTAAGAAGCTTAAACCATGCCAGCGACCTTCTTGAGCTAAAGACGGTGATCACTTCTCTTAAGTTTTTGGAAAGACTGGAAGTTGATGACCTCGGAAAGATCGAGGACGCCTTCTCATTTTTAGAGGACATAAAAGAAGAGTTCTCTTTTAAACAAAAAATATTCTCTTTTTTCACCACTTTTCAACCTTATCAATTCCTGCATTTGAAGCTGCAATTGAACCTCTGCCGATCAGAGGACCAGGCAGTGATCCTCTTTACAAGCGGCACCGAGTCGCTGCCCAAGGCTGTCCCTCTTTCCCATGGGAACATCTTGAGCAATCAAAGAGCTGC
>JASHWM010000054.1 GCA_030044075.1 Candidatus Rhabdochlamydia sp.
AAAACTCTTAACGAAAAAGTTAAAAATCATCGTGAGCGCGGCTCTATTATGAGAGACAGGAACTGGAGCATCACTTTAAATGATATGTTCCTTCTTGGGAAAGTGCATGCAAATCAGCCGATTTATCTTGCGGTTGACCCTCATTCTTTTAATGATACCGATCTAGAAAAGCAAGTCCTCTCGAGCAATCATTTACAAGATGAATTTGTAGACCAGACATTTGATAACGAGCTTTTCGAAGATAACGATTTTGAATCAAATGCATTATCTGATGTTTCAAACTTCCAAAGATCTTTGGAGGAACAAGAAGTTCTAGCCTCATCCGACATCGATATTACTGAGCTAAGCAGGCTAGATCCAGAAAGATTGAAATCTCTTCTTTGGGACAGTGAGAATAGGCGCCTGCGCGTTTTAGGAAGAGAACTCATTTTGCTTCAGATGGCAGGGTACAAACGGATTGAAGCTGATTCAAGTTTAGGCATTGTTTTTGCTCCGCCGGAGCATCCGAAGCTGATTTCTCTTTCCCAATATCGAAGAGAAATTGAACTCATAAGCTCATCTCCAGATCCTACGGTTGAAATCGCCCGACTTTTCCAGGATGTCTATTCCAATGATACCGAAAGAAAGTTTCTTTATTCGGTGCACAGTTAATGGTTCAAACATTGGATCAGTGCAGAAGCTGCAACGACCCTAAGGGTTTGGAACGGCTCGTTCATGATTTTTAAAAGAAATGGAATAGAAGAGGGGTCCTTGATATGTGCGATCGCCTCTAATATATGGATCTTCATGTCGCGGTCCACTTTTGGATAGGCTTCTTCAAGAACATGGATAGCTGAAAAATCTCCGCCGACAAGGGCAAGCATTAAAGCAGCCTGAATGCGAACTTTTTCATCTTTATCATCAAGCAGAGCATGTACAAGTGTCATGGCCTCTTCGTCACCTTCAGCAAGGAGCGTCGCTGCTGCTGAACTTGTAACCCCCCATGTCTGCTTTCGCAAAAACTCCTTCACAGCCACTTGAGCTTTGGGATAACGGATCACGCTCAACATGGACAGAACTTCTAATCGAACAAGATGGTCAACGACCATCGGGTAATTCGGGACCTGCTCCACATGTTTTACTAAGCTCGGGCTCAAGCTGCGAAAGAGCGGATTAAACGAGGCATCCCACATCCAGAGCGTCTGTTTATCTTGTAAAAAGAGCTCATACAAGATATCAGCAGCCTTGTTCACATCTTTTCTAAGGCCGATGAGGCCTACGGCCAGGGTTGCCCTGACGTAAGGGTCATCGCTCTGTCTGATCCATTTCGAGGCAAGTTTCTGGGCGCTGTTTCCTCCGACGGCCAAAGCGCCTGCAGCAACTCTTCGGATACTGTCCTCGGGATTTTCCAAGCATTTTTCCAGATGATCAATTGCTTCCTTTTGTTCGAAGACAGTTCCAAGCCACGCCGCTGTCATACATACTTTTATATCTGGGTCTTTAAGGGATTCCTTTACCTCGTTCCAGATAGGTTCTTTCTCAGACGGCTCAAGCGAGAGGAGGCCAAGGGCGTTCAATGCGCTCATGCGAACATCCGAAGAAGAATCTTTGGTAAGGGACACTACAGCAGGGATGTAGCTTTTTTCGTCAAAATGAACGATGAGCTCGCACACAAGCTGGCGCAGGCCGGCGCGGTTGCTCTTGATAAATTTCTCTAGTTCATTTTTTTCCAACCGGTCATACATGGAGACGAGGGAAATGATCGCTGTCGCCCTCTCCTCCATAAGGGTTTTTGGATTGCTGATGATTTCCTGAAGATACGGCCTTGCTTTTTTTAAATGTAAATTTCCAATTGCCTGGATCGCTTCAAGCCTGACATACCAAACTTTTTCCTCTTTCAATAAACGGAATATTTCTTCTCGGAGCAAATTGTCTCCAAGGTAAGAAGAGAGCTTTATCGCAATCGCCCTAAGATAGGCGTTCGAATCTCTCATTTGTTCAATGAGGAGGGAGACGGCCCTTGCATCGCTTGTCAGCGTTGCGCCAAGAAGCGCGGTAATATTGAGAGGGAGCTGGTTAGAAGATTTTGCCTTATGGAGGATCCCCCAAGAAACAACTTCCAAGAGATAGCGGTTATTTTTTTCATTTTCATATTTTTCGATAAAATGGAGATATTGCTGAAGGGCTTCCATCTCATCCCCATTTTCGGCAAGGGCCCGGATGAGGGCCATTTGAAGATCTTTCGAATCAGGAAAAAATGCCAGTGATTCTCGCGCTTCCTCAACAGCTGCTGGCGTATCTTCAAGAAGAAGATGGGCGTAGATCCTTTGGACAGTCTCTTGTTCGGAAGCAAATAGTCCAGAGCAAAACAGAGAGAGCGCTATTACAATGTGTTTCAACGTTTATCCCAATGCGTGGAGCTGACGACCACCGATTAAATGAAAATGCAGATGAAAAATCGTTTGACCAGCTCCTTTCCCATTGTTGGTGAGCAAACGATATCCTTCTTCAATTCCATACTCTTTTGCGAGTTTTTGCGCGACTGCAACTATTTTTCCAAGCAAATAAAATTCTTCGGGAGGAAGGGACTGCAGGTCATGGAAAGATTTTTTGGGCATAATTAAAATATGCACCCGTGCGACAGGGGCAATGTCCTTGATGGCTATGATGTCTTCGTCTTCATAGACCTTTTCAGAAGGCAGGGAACCTTCAATAATTTTTCCGAATACTGTCGTCATACTTTTGACCCCATGATTTTTTCAAGGGCAAGAAACGCATCTTCTTTTGTCTTCCATACAGAGATGAACCTCCCTTTGTGGCAGAAGATCGCCCCAGGGATTTCTGAAATTTTTTTCAAATCCTCTTCTAAAAGACCTGCCCATTCTTCGGGAAGCGGGATCCGCACTTTCATGCGGTCTTGGCTGCTGGGAGGAATCCCTCTTAGCTTCCAATGCTCGCCAGATGGCATGATCACAAATTGCGCAGGATGCCTTTCTCCGCCAAGGTCAAAGAAAATGTCCATCCAGGGCATTGCCCTTGAGAAAAGCAGGTAGGGCTTTTGCTCGGACATCGCCTCCATGACTTCTTTGCGACATCCTTGCGTATACTGGTATCTCTCTAGAAGGCGTCTTAGATGTCCAAGAGTAAAATCAAGGGCCTCAATAAAAGCCTTGTTGACGACCGAGTCATCGGAATCATGGACGGCCGGGACAAAATTGGAAATGACGCTCGAGAAGGTGCAATGTCCTACAAGGTTGGGCACTTTGCCATTGTCGTGCGCATCGATCCCGAGAATGAGAGAAACGTTGAAAAAATTATACAGCGCCTCATCAATCACCCCGTTGACTTTCAAATAAAGAAGGATCATTCCTGCACTGCTCAGTTCGCCATGATAGGTGATCTGATGGTGGTCAAATCGTTTCTCCTGAGGAGAATATATTCCCCCTACATCGCAGACGTATTCACAAAGGCTCAACTTCTCTGGATCTCTTGTCCTGACAATCTTCTCTTTATCGATCAGATCGAAAAGAAGAAGTAAAGCACACGCAGTAACCTCATCTGCATGAAAAGAACCGCTATGCGTTCCAACACTTCTTGACACAACCCTAGATTCCATAAAAACTTCTTCCTCTAATGAAGCTAAAATATGGTAGCGTAGCAACACCATCAAAAGATTTCAAAACAAAAATCAATGCCTCTGACCCAAAGTTATCGACAATCAAACCTCAAAACTTCCAATCATCTATTATTGTTCAACTTAGGAAAATTTCGAGACCAACCGAAAATCACAAGCATTTCATAATCAAAGTATTACAAAAAATCATTTTTCTAACCTTAAGTTTTTGAAAAACAGATAGCAACAAAAAAATGTTCAAAACTGCAGATTTATACACACTTTATCAACATTCTTCCCACAAACCCCCTTCAAACGGATGCAGAATAAGTCCAGTTTTATGCCATCTATTTTAAAAAAATTTTTACATACTTTTTACCGTGATAAAAAAACACATTTTTGCTCTTATGAGGTTTTGTATGACAACACCGCACTACTAGAGACGCTTGATGGAAAGCTACCTTTTTTCAGATCTCTACGACCTCGTAACTCCTGATGGCCGGATCACACATGTAAAAAAGATCTCCG
>JASHWM010000055.1 GCA_030044075.1 Candidatus Rhabdochlamydia sp.
TTTCATGGTGGACAGACCTTTACACATTTTTCTGTAATTGCAAGTTATTAACAAAAGATAATTTTGTGATAATTACTAGTGACAGAATTATAAAAAGTTGTTAAATAAAAAATTATTAACGATTCACAGCTTAAAAGGAGCTGTTATGACAATTATGCAATGGAAAAAGAATAAATTCCAATTTGGTTTTATCCTACTACTTGCTTTAAGCTCGTGCGGGGTTGCCTTTTCTAATCCGGAAGGGATGCAAGTGGTTTCCGGGGAGGCGTCCTTGAGTTCGTCGGGAAGCCTTCAGGAGGTGCGCGCCGGGCAAAGGGCAATATTGAACTGGGATAGTTTTTCCATTGCGAAGGGTGAAACTACGCGGTTTATCCAGCCCTCATCGGATAGCGCTGTCCTGAACCGTGTGACTGGGGTCAACCTCAGCGAGCTCTACGGTACATTGGAAGCGAATGGTAAAGTTTATCTGATCAACCCTAGCGGTATTATTGTTGGTGAAGGCGCAATGATCAACGTTGCAAGCTTCATCGCTTCTACCTTTGATATCCTTAATAGTGAGTTCCTCGGCGGAGGCGACATCAACTTCAAGGGAGAGTCAAAAGCAGCTGTCATTAACTATGGTACCATCAAAGCGCTGGATGGCGATGTAGTCCTGATCGGATACCGCGCAGAAAATAATGGGACCATCGAAGCACCTCAAGGAACCGTTGCTGTAACTGCTGCGGAAGATGTCCTTTTACAATCTTCCTCGAGCGAGAAGATTTTTATCCGTCCCAGCAAAAAAGAGCATTCTTCAGATACCGGGGTATCTAACACAGGCCACATTGAAGCAATCGAAGCGGAGCTGAAGGCAAACGGAAGTGCTTACGCTTTTGCAATTAAAAACTCAGGCTCGATCGACGCAACTGGTATTGTTGCGAAAAATGGCCGAGTGTTACTTGTTGCTGAAGGGGGGCTTACTGAAGTGTCCGGAACGATCACTGCGAAAAATGCAGATGAGTCCGGAGGAGAGGTCCTTATCCTTGGCGAACGTGTCAACCTCATCGATCAAGCATCGATCGACGTTTCTGGAAAAAATTCTGGAGGAGTCGTTTTAGTCGGAGGTGATTACAAGGGTCAAAATTCGTCTGTTTTGAATGCGTCCGTAGTTTATGTTGGCGAAGATGTAAAAGTGAAATCTGACGCCTTAGAAAGCGGAAATGGCGGAAAGGTCATTTTTTGGGGTACTGACGGCAACATTTTTAGAGGTTCTGTGACTGCCCGCGGGGGTGAATTGTCCGGAGACGGCGGTTTTATTGAGATTTCCAGCCTTGGGTATTTGTCTCCAAAAGGTTTTGCTGATACAAGAGCTCCACAGGGAAATATAGGAACATTGTTCTATGACCCAGCAGATGTGTGGATCAATGATAACGCATCATTAGCGAACAATCCGATCAATGCAAAATATAACAACTATCCTAGTCCTACAATTTCTGGAGGTTATGAGTTCTCTGGCACAGTAGCCCAGATATATTATGGTGATATTCAAACCCAGCTTGGGTCTAACAACGTCATCATTGATACCTCAGCCGTTTCAGCAGCGACCCCAGGGTCAGGAAGAATTGCCATTTCTGGTGTTCCGGGGGGATCAGGCAACCCAATGGAACTTTCCTGGACAGAGCCAACTAAACTGACTTTGCTTGCGACACAAGTTCTAATTGGACAAACATTAGATGGGATTGGGGCTCCAAATGAAGTAACGATATCAAACCAGTTTACTACAGCGGGGCTCACTGATACATTTATTGAAATTGATGCAACACAGCTGATCCTTGGAAATCCTAGCCAGGAAAATCCAAATTCCAATAATACATTTTCGCAGCTGAGCGTATCTAGCGGTAACATCCTTATCAATGCTTCAACATCGGTTGAATTGTATGGAGCTGGAGATGGAAGATTTAATAGACAAGCCTCAATTGCTGCAGGGAATCCTGATCAGGATTATTTCGGCAGCATTACGATCAATACAGGCGATGTAATCATACAGGCTGGCCCCAATACTACTGGAGGCAATGATTTTGCTGCAGCCTTTATTAGTTCGAATGGGCCCCTTACATTAAATGCTAGCGGCAATATTCTAATGAGTGGTCAAGGGATCGTTCCTAATTCAGGTGATATTGCTGGAATTATCACTGAAAATGTCGGCGATCTGAACATCACTGCCAATAACCTGACGATGCAGGGTGGAACTGCGCAAAATAATCCATCAATAGCATATATTGGCTGTTCTGGAAGTCCGTCATCTACCGGAAATGTTTCCATTATCTTGTCTGGAGATGCATTACTCACAGGCGGTGTCACAACTAATCTGCAGATTGCATCAGCGGTCATTGATGCAGGAAACTTTATCCCTGGTAATTCAGGAACTGGTACGGTTGAGCTTACTGCTCGAAATGTCACTCTGCAAGCCGGAGCAAACACTACAACCAATCCAAATACATCAAGTGCGCAAATTAGCGGCGCGTCCGGACTTACGATTCTGGCTTCCGGCGACATCTTATTGAATTCAGATGGATTGGACATCAGTGGTGACAATACGGTCCTGGGTAACTATCTTGAAGGGAACATCAATATTTCAGCAAACAATTTGACCCTCCTCGGAGGAAGCGCTAACGCGTCAATGAGTAACAACGCTCGCGCAACTTCTGCGATTGCAACAGGCCTTGGAGGACAATACACAGGTAATATCAATATTTCCCTCGGAGGAAATTGCGTACTGACTGGTGGTGTCACTGAACCGATAGGAGGACCTGGTGCTTCTATATCTGCATTGATCTTCACTGGAGATGGGGGCGATATCACAATCAATGCAGGCGGAGACTATTTCCTTACTGCCGGAAGTACCTTTAATAATGGTTTCTCACGCGCTGAGATCAAGGTTGCTAGCGCATCAAACTCTTCTACTGGAGGTAATATTCTGATCACTGGACGTGACTGCACGCTCGTTGGTGGATCAGGAACATCAATTGCAGTTGAAGGAGAGGTTGCTGGTATTGAAATTGGCGGGGGTGCAAATTTCACCAATGTGCCTGGAACAATCACAATGAATATGACCGGTACCCTGACACTTCAGGGCGGTTCATCTTCTTCTTTTCCTTCTTTTAATCAGTTGACCCAAAGAAGTGCTTACATCAGAACCAATGGAAGTGATGATGCAAACAACAATAGCATCCTGATCAACGGAACTCTTGCTGGTGCACTAAATGTATTTGGAGGAACCGAACAATTTTGCACAGCTGCAATCCAAACTGTTCAGGGAGATGTTTCGATCAATGGCTTTGAGGCAATCAGCATTGTTGCGGGAAGTGGCGACTTTGCATTTGCCGAAATTGGAGCGAGTGGAAATGGCATTACATTGATCGATCCGATTACTTTATTGCTAAAAGGTTCGCAAACACCTGGTGTGCAAGGGGCCTATGCAGCTATTACTGCTGATAATAATGATGTCAACCTAACAGTTATCAACGAAACGAACCTTATCGGGGGAGTGGGCAATGAGGATAATGCATTTATCCAAGCAAATGGCAAGGGAAGCGTTAACCTCAATATATCTGGTCCTCTTAATCTAATAGCCTCTGACTATGCTGACTCGATGGGAGTGCAAGATAATGCTGCGGTTTCAATTGTTGCGAACTCCACAGGTGATATAACGATCATAGGAACTGGCGCTGCAATAATTAACCTGACAGCAGGTTCGAATAATGTCGGGCATGATGCAAGTGCATCCATTACAACGCAGGTGGGCGGAAGGTTAAACATTGATTTATCAGATTCCGCTAATGGCAATATTATCATGAATGGTGGTTTTGCTGCTGATGGCGCATTTGGAAGTTCAAATTCAAATGCTTTGATCTATGCTAATTATGGTGGGGTGATCACACTTAACATTTCTGGCGACTATGTCTTAACCGCTGGCGAGGCTACTGGAAGCTGCTATGCCGTAGCTGCTATTGCGATGTCCCACAATCCGCCTTTTTCATCCTCTCCTGCAGAAGGTGACAACATTTATGTGACAGGAAGAAACCTCAGTTTGCAAGGGGGCACCGGCAGCTCAAATATGGTCGATGCGACTGTTGCAGGGGTTCAGGTAGGAAGCGAAGTATCACCTGTCGATGGAGAAATTGTCATCAACCTGAGCGGCAACCTTGACATGCTCGGGGGCAGTTCTTCAGTCGATGAGTTGAAAGGCGCTGCTGTGATTAGGACCTATGGGGTGGACGCAAGCTCTACAAGCGCCATTACAATTACAGGAACTCCGGAAGGGTACTTAAATATTAATGGATCACCAGAACCGTATAATTTCGAAGAATTTTCATGCGCTTCAGAAATTAGTACAGCCAATGGAAATATTACAGCTACAGGGTTTGGCGATGTAAACATCATCGCAGGAAGCGGTGCAAATTCTTATGCAACAATAAGCGCTGGAGGGGATGGCTATGTCCTGATGGATGCAGTGACCCTTACACTTATGGGATCACAATCTGAAGACCTTCCACAAGGCGCTTTTGCAAGTATCACTACACATAACAATGATATTAACATCACTGTCCAAAATGCGACTAATCTCTATGGCGGATATAATTTAGGCGACTACGCCGAAATTTCCGCTGGCGGAACTGGTTCTGTCGGTAACCTCAATTTCACAACGACAGGGAATATTATACTGACGAGCGCAAACTCTAATGAAGATGGCACAGGCTTCAATGCTTACACCGCATTAAGGACTGCTGACACTGGCAACCTGTCGATTATCGGTTCTGGTCCTTCCAATATCTATTTATATGGTGGAATGAACACAATTGGTGAGACAGCAAGTGCATTGATCGAAACAAGAACGAAAGGAAAGATCAATATTGATTTGAGCAATGCTTCCTTCGGTAATGGAAATATTGTATTGAATGCAGGAACTGCCGATATAGGGTACTATGGTCCATCGCAAGCAAACGCTGTGATCATAGCACAGAACGGCGGTCCGATCGATATCAATATCGCCGGAGATTATGAATTCAACGCGGGAATCGATGGAACAGAAGGTGAGGGGTATGCAGTTGCCGGTGTATTCATGTCCTATTCACCATCGCCGACCCCATCTCCATCTTTTGGCGATAACATTACCTTGATCGGAAAAAATTGCTATTTGACAGGTGGATCTGGGCTTGGAGCAAATACCGATAATGGTATTGCCGCGATCCAGATTGGAAGCTCTTCCAACCAGGCTGTCATTGGCGCGATCAAGATGACTTTATCTGGAGATTTGGAACTTAATGGGGGTTCTGGATTAAGTGAGGCAGGAAGCATCAATAATAGCGCCTACATAAGAACGTATGGAAGCGAAGATATTAATGATATCACCATCATTGGTACCCCAACAGGGAATTTAAGCGTGCTTGGCAGTACAACAGCTTCTCTTGCAGTGGCTGAGATCCAGACAGTGAACAACGGTAACATCACAGTAAATAATTTTGGGAATGTATATGTAATCGCAGGAAATTATGTTGATACATTTGCCACGATCAGCGCTGGAGGCGATGGCTATATCTTCATGGATCCGGTGACACTCACAGTGCAAGGATCTCAAGAGCTAAATCCAACTACGGTTGGCGATTTTTATATTGGTGCTTATGCTGAGATTGTGACACACAATAATGATATCAACATCACAGTCCAAAATGAAACCCAGATCATCGGCGGTGTAGGAACTGGAAGCTACGCTCAGATCGTAGCAGGAGGCACTGGCGGACTTGGTAACCTGAACTTCACGACTGCTGGAGAACTGAAGATCGCTGCAGGCACTCTTGTAGATTTTGGCCGAGGATTTAACTCTTACGCGAAGCTTGCCACAGCTGATACAGGAAATGTAACCATTATAGGAACAGAAGCTGCAAACATTTATTTATTTGCCGGAGTTGGAACGGGTCTAATTACCGCCCAAGACGCTAATGCTTCGATCGAGACGAGAACCCAAGGAAAGATCAATATCGATTTGTCGGGCGCCTCAGCAGGAAATGGAAATATTAAGCTGATCGGGGGAACAGCTGACACCGAAGGTGGTACAGTTACTACAGCGAACGCATTTATCGGGACCAACTATGGCGGGTCTATCACGATCAATACGATAGGCGACCTTGAGATTCTAGGGGGAACCGCAATACTTGATTCTATTGCCAATGCTGGAATATTTGTATCATATAATCCAATTTCAACGCCCTATCTGCCTATTGGGGATATGATCTATGTGACAGCAAATAATGTATATCTGCAAGGCGGTGGCGGGGGAAGCAGTCCCTCTGCAGTTTCTGATGCCGTTGACGCGGGGATCGCAGCGATCCAGGTAGGAAGCAGCCTCAACCCTGAAGCCTCCGGGTCAATCAAACTAAATGTGATGGGAGATCTGGAACTTCTTGGCGGAAGGTCGCCCAGCACTGCATTTAACTATGGTGCATTTATCAGAACCTATGGAAATGAACAGATCAATGATATTTCGATCATGGGAACTACATCCAGCAATCTGAATGTGCTCGGAAGCACGTCGATTATAGGAACCGATTCCATTGCCGAGATTGCTACAATGGGCAATGGCAACATCATCTGTACTGGCTTTGGCGATATAAGTGTTATTGCTGATAACGCTTTTGCAACGATCACAGCATATGGCACCGGCTATATTTTGATCGATCCTATTACATTAACAATCCAAGGATCACAACAGACTCCAATAGTTACCGGTGCATATGCACAGATTGCAACAACAAGCAATGACCTGACGATCGCAGTTCAAAATGCAACGAA
>JASHWM010000056.1 GCA_030044075.1 Candidatus Rhabdochlamydia sp.
AGGAGCGGCAAGATCGAGAAACTCAAAAGGACCAAAGCAAAAAAAAGGACGGGGATCGCCTTAAAACGGTTTACAATAGGCCTGATAAGGAACCCGGAGCTAATGGCGTAAAAACCCGACCCATAGGCATAGAAATTCCCCACCTGGGACACGTTGAGCCCAAAATTCCCCATCCAGGCCACGGGGATGAACTCCCAATAAAACGACCAGCCTATACAACAAATAAAAATGGCCAGGAGGACAAGGCGAATGTCCTTGTGCTGGAAGGCCTTTTTGAAGTTTTTTATTCCGTTTAGAAAACTGACCTCAACATTTTGCAGGACCTGATGGGTCTCTTTGAACTTCAAAACAAGTAAAACCAGGTTGAACAAGGTCAGGATGACGGCAAAAAGAAAAGGGTTCTCATAGCTCCCACCATGAGAAAGCTTTCCTCCAACAAACGGTCCAACGCTAAAGCCGATGCCATAGGCCATGTTCACAAGGCCGAAATGTTTTGGTTTGTCTTCAGGAAGGCTGATGTCTGCGACAGCAGCATTGATCGCAGCGGCATTCCCCGATCCAAATCCAACTATTACCCTGCCCGCAAGAAGAAGCCAAATGCTTTCAAGGGACACCCCCATCACCAGGATGAGGTAACCAACTGCGATTATAAGGAGGGTAACTTTAAGAACGGGCTTGCGCCCTTTTTGATCGGAGAGCGTTCCCAGGACGGGAGAACTAAAAAACTGGACCAAAGGGCCCGAAGCAAGGAGTATGCCCAGCCACACTCCCCTCGCAACATCTGAAGTGGCAAGCGGTAAAAACTGGAGCTGCTTATCAAACATCATCGAAGAGAACATGGGATAAACAAGCCCAATGCCCATCCAGTCGATGAACGCACTGAGGAGAAGAATAAATAAAGTGAGCTTGTTAACCCTTAGCCTAAACAATCGGATCTCTCAGATAATGTATGAAAAAACTGTATTAGCTATGTTTTAGGGACCTATTCGCACTTTACTGAAAACTAAGAAGAAAAGTCAACACGCAAGCAAAATCCAAACGGGCTTCCTCAATAGGACTTTCGCCTTCTGCAAAAACAACCCTCATCAACCTTTAAGAACAAGGCCGGGATGCAATTTTGCGACTTTTGTAGCAAGCTTTGCTTCCACACAAGCCTCGACTACCATGCTGACATCTTTGTAAGCATCAGGCATCTCTTCCGCCACAGTCCTAGGTGAGCTTGCGACGACTGTCACCCCTTCTTTTTTCATATGCTGGACAACGTCTCTTCCTTTCCACTCCTTTAAGCATTGGACCCTGCTCTTCGCGCGCCCGGCCCCATGGCAGCAGCTGCACCAGGTGATGGGGTTTCCCAAACCTGCAAGGACGTAGCTCGCCCTCCCCATATCCCCTGGGACAAGGACGGGCTGGCCAGTTTTTTGGAACGACTGGGCAAGTTCTTTTGCGCCCGGGCCGAAAGACCTCGTAGCGCCTTTGCGATGAACGCAAAGCTTTTTTAGTTTTCCCTCCACCATATGCTCTTCGAACTTTGCGATGTTATGGCAGACGTCGTAGAGCAGTTTGATCTGTTTTGGTTCGATAGAATACACGTCACGGAATGCTTGCCGCACCTCGTGCAAAATTTTCTGGCGATTGCAAAATGCATAATTGGCAGCAGCGGCCATCGCCTGGAAGTACGATCTTCCGGCATCGCTCTTGATGGGAGCGGCAACAAGCTGTCTGTCGGGAAGGTCTTTTGCATAGCCCTGTTTGACAAACTCATGGAGGACATCGGTGCAGATCTGATGGCCAAAGCCCCTTGAACCTGAATGGACCAATATGTACGTCTGCCCTTGCCACATTTCCCAAACATCTCCGATCTCTTTAGAAAAGATCTCCTCGACTGCCCCTATTTCCACAAAGTGGTTCCCAGAGCCGATCGAACCGATCTGGGCATTGCCGCGCTGCATGGCGGATTGCGACACTTCATCCATGCTTGCACCTTCCAAAAAACCGCGGCTCTCGATGTGGTCTATGTCGCTTTCAAACCCAAAGCCATGCTCGATGGCCCATTTCACACCTTTCTTTGCAATTTGCTCGTAGTCGGAGCGAGACAAAACCAGCGACCTCGTCCCATGCCCCACGCCGGAAGGGACCCTATTGAAAATGGCATCAAGGAGTTTGCTCCCCTTTTTTTTGATCTCTTCAAATTTTTCAGGGACGAGCGCGATCCTGACCCCGCAATTGATATCGTAACCAACTCCCCCAGGACTGATGACACCAGTTTCTGGGTCCATTGCGGCAACACCTCCGATCGGGAAACCATACCCCCAGTGCATGTCAGGCATTGCAATACTATATCCGACGATTCCCGGAAGGTAGGCAACATTGCAAAGCTGCTCGATCGGTTTTTGCATCTCTTGGTCTTTGAGGAGCTCGCCTGAAGAGATGATAAGGCCGGGAACTTTCATCCCTCCTGTTTTTGGAACTTCATAGATTGCAGGGGCAATCTTTTTATATTCATACATCGATGATCATCTCCCATTTGAGGACCCCGTTTTCCCTGGAAATATCGCCATGCAGGCTGATTGCTTTACATAATGACCCTTGCTTTGCGTCTAGTATCGCAACCTTTTCGTTCAGCGCATGAACGAGGTCTTCGATATTCTCTGCGAGGTATTCTGTAGAAACATAGGACAAAAACCTTGCATCAGCAAAACAAAGGGCGATTTGCGCATTGATATAGAGCTCTTGAAACGTCGATGCATACACTACAAAGCCCATGTCAGCCGTGTGCTCCAATTCCTCGATTGGCTGTTTGATGGGAAACTCCCAAAGAGAGCGGTAGCGAAGGTTGCCAAGGCTCTCATAGAGGTGCAAACTCCCCACCATGCAAGGGAGTGGAATGAAACTTCCCAGCCACTCTTTTTTAATAAAGGGCTTTCTAGCTATTGTCACATGGGGAAAAAAACGGCTTTCCTTTATCTTCAAAAATTCAGCGAGCCTTTTTTGATAAGAGGAGATGATATCTTCTTTTCCAAGCCAGTCTATCTCCCACGCTACGACATTGTCTTTGCTTGCTGGAAGAAATACACACCCGCTGAACTTCCCCGTAGGCCCCAGAAAAAAATCGGGCTTGGGAATGTTCTGAACAAGATCGGGGATGTCATC
>JASHWM010000057.1 GCA_030044075.1 Candidatus Rhabdochlamydia sp.
GAAGTTGAGGAGCAGCTCGTGGTTTTCTTTTAAGATCGAAAGGAGGGGGAATTCCGGAATCGTTCGGATCGACCCTTTGCCAACTCCCTGGTCGATTGCAATAATCAATGTGGGCCTGTTGTATTGTTTGGCAATACGCGCCGTAATGATCGGAATAATTCCCGGATGCCATTTGTTGGAGTGGAGGACAAGGGCCTTGTTCTTTAGGATATCTGGGTTTGCCCAAATGTAGTTTTCGACATCTTCAGCGTCCTTGCGTTCGATCTTTTGTCTTTCCATATTGTTCAGGTCAAGCTCCCTTGCAAGGTTCTCTGCAGTGACAGGATCTCTAACAAGGAGCAGCTCGACCCCTTTTTTAGGATCTGCAATTCTGCCGAGGCTATTGAGCCTTGGCGCGACTTTTGATGCGATATCAACGGGAGTGATCTCTGCAAGCTTGAGCTCGCAAATGTTGAAGAGCTTGGCAAGCCCTATCCGCCTTGTTTTGCGCAGCTGCCTGAGTCCATACCTGACAAGGATACGGTTTTCTCCAAGAAGCGATCCCATATCTGCAATCGTTCCAAGCGCCACAAGGTCCAAATATCTTTTAAGATCGATCTTGGAAGTGCTGATCTGGTTGCTCGAAATAAGAAAGTTTGTGATCGCATGTGCGAGCTTAAAAGCTACGCCGACGCCTGTTAAATCTCGATTGGGATAATTGCTGTCTAAAAGTTTCGGGTTCAGCGTTGCTATGCAATGGGGCAGCTTTGCTGTTGGCTCATGGTGGTCAGTGACGATGACATCGATATTTTTGTGGACGGCTTCTTTGATCTCGTTTGCTGCAGTAATTCCACAGTCGACAGTAATGATCAGCTTGCAGTCTTTTGCAACGGCGTAATCGATTGCATCAAGGATAAGGCTTTGCTTCAGGGAGTTCCGGTTGGGAACATAATAAAATACTTGAGCGCCTATATATTGCAAAAACTCTGTTAAAAGTGTCGTCGCAGTAATTCCGTCTACGTCATTGTCGCCGTAGACCAAAATTTTTTCATGGTTATGCAAGGCCTGGATGATCCTATCCACAGCATTGTCCATATCTTTGAACAAATTGGGATCGAACAGGTTCGGCAACTTTGCATAAAGATATTCGTGGATGTTCTCAAGGGTTGCAAACTTCCTAGAGACCAAAATCTGTGCAGTCACAGGATGGATATTGAATTCCTTAATAATCGTTTTCAGCCATTCTTCGTCTTCAGTTGGATACACCCATATGGCATGTGGGGTACTCGGTTTCCGGTTCATGAGTTTCCTTTCATTAGCCATAGAAATGTTTCTAGCACAGAATGCCTATCTTTAGGAAGTTTTTTAAAATAGCTTCTATCGATTTTTCCTATGATTTTATTGGTTTAATGCAATTTGCTCTTGTTTATCAATCTCGCGTTTGTGGAAGTAATACAGCAAAGGCGAAGCGATGAATAATGAAGAAAGCGTTCCAAAAACTACGCCGATCGCCATTACAAGGGAGAAATTAAACATCGTGCTTCCCCCTAAGACAATAAGAGGAAGGAGCACAAGAAGCGTGGTTCCGGAAGTCAAAAGCGTACGGCTTAAGGTCGCATTCAAGGCGTGGTTGATGACATCGTAGAATGAGCTCTTGCGCATATGCTTGACATCTTCCCTCACCCTGTCGAATACAATAATCGTATCATTGAGAGAGTATCCCACGATTGTGAGGAGCGCTGCAATCGTATGTAGGTCGATTTGCAGGGGAACCCCAATCATGTAGAGGACAGCAACAGTTGCAACGGTGAAAAGAACATCGTGCAAGATACAAAGGGTTGCACTGATCGCATACTTGAACTCAAAACGGATCGTAATATAGACCATGATGCACACAAGGGCAAGGATCAGGCCAATAATAGCTGCGTTGCGCATGGATGAGGACATCTGTCCGCTCACTTCGCTCCAGTTCTTGTCTAGTTTCTCTAATGATGCTTCAGAAAGAGCAATCCCCCCTTTATTCAGCGCATCGACAATCCAAACGATCTTGGGATTGCTTTCATAAGCAAAGCCAAGCTCTTCCACTTGCGATGTGTTTGGCTCGTTGTCCATCTGGTAAAAAGGTTTTCCTGGCCTGTCTAAATTCCTGCTGAGGAAAAGGCGGACATGGCTGGATGGGCTCAGTTCGCGGATTTGAAAGTCATGGGGGTCTAAGCCTGCTTTGACAAGTGCATTTTCAACCGATGATCGATAGTTGCCGCTCGCCTGTGGAGTCATCTCGATCGAAAGAGAGAACCCTCCTGTAAAGTCCATTCCAAGGATTTTTCCGCGGTCGGCTGTAAGTAAGAGAGCTCCAATTGCAATAAGAGCACAAGAAATCACAAAAGCAGGTTTCTTCAGTTTGAGGAAGTCAAATTTCCTCGATGAGATAAAACTCATCATGGAGAGGTTTTTATTTTTTGGATTTTTGACCCATCCCGCGAAAAAGTATCTGGTCATAAACAATGCAGTGAACATTGAAGACACAATACCGATGATCAATGTCACGGCAAATCCTTTGATTGGACCGGAATCAAACTGGAGCAAAATGAGCGCGGCGATGATCGTTGTAATATTTGAATCGAAGATCGCTGAGAAAGCCTTTTTATACCCTGCGTTGATTGCTGATGCGATCCTGCCCGTGATGGCGAACTCTTCCCTTACCCGCTCAAATACGAGCACGTTCGCGTCGACCGCCATACCAACAGTAAGAATAATGGCGGCAACACCGGCCAGAGTAATGCTTGCCTGGAGGTTTTGCAATGCTGCCCACATGATCAGAAGGTTCAGGACCACAGCGACTGAGGCGACAAGTCCCCCAAAACGGTAATAGCCGACCATGCATCCAATGACAAGGAGCATGGCGAGTACTGTAGCAAGAATGGAATGCATTTTTTCCTTCGCACCAATTTCAGGGCTGACATTTTTTTCTGAAAGGATCCGGGGTGTAAAGCTAAGCGAACCGGCTTTCAAATCAGCTTCCAGCTGATTGATCTCTCTTTGGGAGAAGCTTCCTGTGATGGAGGCGCTGTCGCGAAGAGGCGAATCAAGCGTTGGCGAACTGATCACCAGGCCATTCAGGATCACAGCCATGCGCCATCCTTTGCTGTGGGAGAATTTTTCGTTTGTAGTCCCTGCAATTTTTTCTCTGGAGAACTGGGAAGTCCAAGCATAGAGGTCGCTTCGAGGTGTAATTTTTTGCCCTTCTTTTGTCTGAGAACTTTTTATCTCGAAGCTTAAGTAGTTTCCTTTTGAAGGGTCATAGGATGCGTGAACATTATCAAGGTTGGAACCTTCGAGCGCATAGTTATGGAAAACGACCATCAACGGATGCGACTGCCCGTTCCAATCAGTGAAGCTGTCTCCTTTGAGGATTGCAATGCTGGAGTAAGTGTCGTTGAAGAAGCTTGTCCTTTGCGTTTCTTCAGGATGTGCCAGCTTGAATCCATTTTGCAAAAGGATTTCAGCTGCTTCACTGCGCGGTTGTACAACATCCTGGTCAAGGGAACTGCCGTAAAGGTGGTTCCAGGCGATCATGTTGAGATCATTTGGGTCTTTTTTGTTTGTAACGACAGCTTCATTCCAAATCTCTTGGAGGAAGCGTTCCACGTATGAAGATAAAGTTGGATTGTTTGGTGAAAACTTCTCGTTTACAACATGAAAGTACATTGTAGAAGCTTTTACCAGCTCGGCTGCTGAGAAACCCTGTGCGCCTGGGAAATCCAGGGTGATCAAGTCGCCCTCTTGTCGGATGTTTACTTCGGACACACCCATTTTATTGACGCGTTTGTAGAGTTCATTGATCCCTTGCTGCAAATCAAAAGGGTTGGTGATCATCCGGTTGTTGTTGTCGCGCAGTTCGATTTGTACTGTTTTACCGCCCGAGAGGTCCAGACCCCATTTTAAAATTTTTCTGTCATCGCCACGGAAATATTTTACAGCGCTGGTCTTCAAATTATGCCAGAAAGGGCTCTTTGTCGGCGCTGGGACGTCAAATTTTGAAACGCCGCGAATTCCAATTTGTGCTGCATTATAGTCATCCCGCCATTTGAGAAGGTCTTCTTGGATCAGTGTATCAATCTTATTTTCTGTAAGGATGCGT
>JASHWM010000058.1 GCA_030044075.1 Candidatus Rhabdochlamydia sp.
CGATTGTCTTTGCCAAAGGATATGGTGTGCTCAAGCATGGTGGACCTGAACGTGTTAATGAACGAACTCTATTTTCAATAGGATCCTGCACTAAGGCCTTTACTGCAGCTGCTTTAAGTATGCTTGTCGATGAAGGCAAAATTACTTGGGACGATCATGTGACGTCACACCTTTTGCACTTCGAGCTATCAGATCCCTATATTACAAAAGAGCTAACAATCCGAGATATGCTTGCGCATCGGAGTGGATTAGAATCAGCCGATACGCTTTGGTCTATCATGCGCCTAGAAAGCAAAGAGCTTTTAAGTCACATGCGCTATATTAAGCCACAAGTCGGTTTTCGCACTTCCTGGATTTATAATAATCTGATGTATTTGGCTGCCGGAGAAGTGATCCCGGCTGTTACAGGAAGAAGTTGGGATGAATTTATTTCAGAGAGAATATTTGCCCCTCTTGGAATGAATGAGAGTCATGCCAATGTAAGTGGAATAAAAAACCTCTCTAATGTAGTAACTCCCCATGTCATGGTCGAAAATGAGATTCATCCTATCCCATGGAAAAATATCGATAATATAGCTCCTGCCGGTTCCATTAGTTCTAATGTAATAGATATGGCTCAGTGGTTAAAACTCCACCTCCATTCCGGCGTCTATAATAACTCTCAATTAATAAGTGTAAATTCAATAAATGAGATGCATACACCCCAAATAGTAAGAAAAAACATGCCTTCTACGATGAGCAATTTTTTATTATATGGACTTGGATGGACTGTGCAAGATTATCGAGGATATACAATGGTCGGACACAATGGTGGATATGATGGCATGACTGCGCGTGTATCAATTCTGCCTGAGAAAAAGATCGGCATAGTCGTCCTAACAAATCTTCATTGGACTTTAGCTACGCATGTTCTTTCCAATCATGTTTTCGATGCCTATCTTGAAACGAAACCCACTGATTGGAACGCAACTTTTTTGAAAATTGCTTCGGAAACAAAAGACCAAGCACTAAATTCCGACAAAAAAAAGGAAGAGGCCCGTCTTAAAGAGACCGTGCCTTCTTTCGATTTGGCGCAATACGCAGGTGTCTATCATAATGATCTATATGGGTACATTGAGCTCTCCCAAAATGAAGAAGGACTAGAATATTGTTTTTATTCCCTTAAAGGGAATTTAATCCATTGGGAACTTGATACTTTCATGTTTATACCCCCGAAAAGCGAACCTTACGTTCCTAAAACTTATCTCTCTTTTAGCACCGATCAAGATGGAAAGGTCGCTTTACTGGAAATTGATGGACTAGTGACAGCATCTTTCAAAAAAATAGATGAGACAAAGCCTTGAAACCATTTCGGATACAGCTCTTATATTAGATACCTCTACACCAGAGTCCGGTGTAAAATATATTTACATTCAATATATTAAGATTGGTAAAGGTTAAAAGTAGGTTTACCTTCGTTAACCTGAAGATATTCTTTTTCAAATCCTTCTAAGAGACATTTCAAGGACTCGGAAACAAAGTCTGTCATCTTTTTATCCAAACTATCTTTCAAGAAGCAGTTTTTCGACCAAACAATTGGCATACAGTCCTGCCTTGTTCTATCTATTTTTACTTCGGTTGTTAGAGTCAAAGAAGCGATAAAAATTCCAAGTTTGTTCCCATTCATGTCAGTTACATCTGTAATTTCGTAATGGAGAAAACATCCTGGAGCAAATCCAGTAAGATCGATTCCTTTTTCTCCATTATCAGCTGTGGAAACTAGACTAGACGGAATAACTTTCCCAAAGGAAGATAAACACTTTTTTATGTCATGATTGACATAGTCTGCTTCTTGCTTGGTTGCACTTGGAAATGCTGCAGAAAAAACAAATACAGAAAAACCTTTTAAAGGATTTTTATAATTCTGCTTTGATTCCGAGGTGTCAGATCTCTTCTCTTCATATGCAATAACTTGTTCGATAGAACAAAACAGGCTGTAGTCGAGTGCAGGAGCCGAGCTAAAACTCATAATCGCCATAAAAGCAATTAAAAGTCGCATGATATCCCCTCTCATGAAAAAAGATAGATCTTAAATTAAGATTTATTTTCTTACATTCTTTTTAAGACGAATCGTTTAGAATAATTAGCTTCATCACGGATGAAAACTATCTAATCGCCAACCACAAAAATCTTTTTTAAAGCAATTTTGCTATAGAGGCCATTGTGGTCAGAGAGCGCCGTTTCATTATAAATTGCAGCATCAAATCCTGATTCTATCAGAGAGGTTTGAATTCGGCGGGCCGATCCTACCTTGGTCATCGTATGATCTAAGTTCAAAGGACCTGAGGGTGATTTTCCGACAAGATGCGCACAATACTCATCCCCGCCCCAGGTCCTTTTTGGATCTGCATATTGATCTCCTTTTACAAAGCCGGCAAACCATGGCAAAGACCTGCACTCATCATGAGCCTATCCCAGTAATCTATCCATCCAAAAAGTTATCAGTCCGAAGGTCAAAAAACCTCTCCAGTAACGCGTTCTTCTCTCCCAGCGCACAGCTAGCCGCCTGAATTTTCTCTGCAGCCAAGAAATCGCACGCTCTACTTTCCACCGCATCCTCTTCAAAGCGGATTCTATTTTTTCAGCCGT
>JASHWM010000059.1 GCA_030044075.1 Candidatus Rhabdochlamydia sp.
CAAGCTTTGTCTCAAAGGCGATGAAAAAGGTTTTTTTTCTTTTGGTGGATCTTGCCTTGCACTTCTTTTCCAACCTGGCAGGATCTCTTTCGACCAAGATTTGGTCGCTGCTTCAAAAGAAAAGATCGAGGTCAGGGGATTTCTTGGACAGTCACTCGGGACTGCTCACTAAAGAGCAGATCGGACAAGTTTTTATCTGATGTCCTCTCGCAGGGCAGTATTTTCTTGCAAAGTAGATGATCTGCAGATGAAGCTTTTCCCATGAAGACTTGGGAAAAAGTTTCTTCAGGTCCCTTTCGGTCTGTTCGACGCTCTTTCCCTTGCTTAGGCCCCACCTTTTTGCGAGCCTGTGAATATGGGTATCGACGGGGAACGCCGGTTTGTGAAAGGCCTGGATCATCACAACAGATGCGGTCTTGTGCCCAACACCTGGAAGTTCTTCGAGCTTTTCAAAACTAGTCGGGACCTTTGAGCGATGTTTCTGGATCAGGTCGTTTGATAAGTTCCAGATAGCCTTTGATTTTGCTTTCCACAGGCCGCATGGCTTGATCACAGATCCGATCTCTTCAATGGACAATTTCACCATCTCTTCTGGAGTGGAGGCTTTTTTAAACAGTTTTGGAGTCACCTCGTTGACCCTCACATCAGTGCATTGCGCAGAAAGGAGAACTGCGATCAAAAGAGTATAGGGGCTTGAGTGCGCAAGCGGGATGGAAGGGCTTGGAAAAAGATCATCCAGGATTTTACGGATGAGCTTTGCTTTTTCTTTTTTTGTCATTTGCCGACGCAGAATTTAGAAAAGATTGCCGATAATATATCTTCTGTGATGTCTGTCCCGATGATCATTCCAAGCTCACGCAGGGCAGCTCTCATATCAGATGAAATAAATTCTGGTGAGATCCCATTTTTAAGTCCATCAATCAATTGTCCGCAAAAGACTAGGGAGCGGCCAAGCGCCTCTTTGTGCCTTGCGTTTGTGATGACAACTTCTTCTTTGTTCATAGACCCATCTTTCCAGATAATTGCATCGATGGCCTTTTTAAGAACTTCCAACCCTTCTTGCTGTTTTGCAGAAACCGCGACATTCTGCACATCGTTAAAATAAGACAAGGTCTCATGAGGAAGGTCGATCTTGTTCCATATCACAATGGTCTTAGAGAGGGGGCATTCTTCAAAAAGCGCAAACTCCTCATCGGTGGTTTTTCGGCTGGCATCAAGGACAAAAAGGACAATATCTGCTTCCTGCATAGCGTTTTTACTTCTGCGGATCCCTTCTTTTTCAATGACTTCATCGGTGAAGCGGATGCCCGCCGTATCAATGAGGCGGAAGTGAAGCTTACCAAGCATTAGCTCTTCTTCGATCAAATCCCTTGTTGTTCCAGGGATGTCTGTCACGATCGCTCTGTCTTTTCCAAGAAGGGCATTCATCAATGAGGACTTTCCCACATTCGGCGCCCCGATCAGGCTTAAAGAAAAACCTTCCTGGATTTTTTTCCCTTCGTGAAAAGAGCTTTCCAGGAGCTTGATTTTTTCATAGATCTCCTCCAAAGAAGAAATGATTTCTTCCATCGTCGCAAATTCAAGTCCTTCTTCAGGGAAATCGACCCATGCCTCTAAAATTGCCGCAATGTCGGTCAGGCTTTTTTGAAAAGAAAGGACCTTTTGGGATAGAGCCCCTTCAAGCTGTTTTTTTGCCGACTGCATAGCAAGGGTGTTTCGGGCAGATATTAGCTCTTGTACTGCCTCGGCCTGGGCAAGGTCGATTTTGCCGTTTTTAAAGGCTTTGAATGAAAACTCCCCTGGAAGGGCGGCTCTTGCCCCTGCTCGTAAGATAAGGTCTAGGACTGCCTTTGTAATGAGGCTCCCGCCATGACAGTGGACCTCTACCGTATTTTCTCCGGTGTAGGACCTGGGGGCCAGCATGACCAGGACCAAAACCTCATCGATGACCTTGCCCTCTGGGCTAAGGATTTTCCCAAAGTGCGCTGTATGAGAATGATACGACTTTATCGGTCCTGAAAATACCTTGCTAGCCACCTCGAGGGCTTCTTTCCCAGAGATCCGGATAATCGCCACTCCCCCTTCTCCCGGCGGGGTAGCAATTGCGGCGATCGTTTCTCCTTCAATATAGGGACGATGGACGAATTGGTTCATAAGATATTCTTTTTTAATTATTTACATTTAATAGAGCAGTGGATTTAATCCCGCCGATTAAGCTGGCTAAATTAGCATATATGCGCAAACTAAACAATATGAAATAATTGCGATTAAAATTTTGATTTTATAATCTACTAACGACTTGTTTTAATAAATTATTCGTTGATTTTAAATAAAATAAACATTTATAATTTTTTATTAAAACAAATTTTAATTAACAAGGATCAAATATATGAGTGCTAATCTTTTGCAAGTAACCCAGCAGCTCGGTGGATTACAACTCCAGCAACCGCAATCAACAAAACAATCATGGCAAGAGGTAAAAGCATCTAATTTGCCGAACAAAGGGCTTCTTGGCCACGTTGAGCATTGGCATGGGTCTTTTGATAAAATGAGTCTTTCAGAAGAAGTCAAACAGGCTATTATTATCGCCGCGTCATGTAGAGAAGACCAGACGATCCCAGGGCAGGTGTTGCGACGATTATCTAAGGCCCAATTAGAGCAGCTCAAAGGTATTTTGGAATTCCATACTCAGAATGGTCAATCGTCTCAGGGAAGGGCTATTTCTGGCGCTATGCTTCAAGACATCGTAGGATTAATTCAAGCTGGATCTCAAGACCTCGTAGTGATTGAAGAGGCAGATGTCGCAACTAGATGGCAAATTGACCGTAAAGCGCTTTGCGCCGCAGATTGTGAAACAATGACAGTTAAGCAAATGGATAGAGACTGGGGCCTCAACAGATATTTCGGAAAGGTTCTTATCATTAACCTGGACGATACGCAAAAAAATATCGATGAGGGAAAGACCCCGATGGCTGACAGATACCGCGAAATGGAGCGCCGCATGCCCACGATTGGATGCACCCAATTTGAGCGTTTTCGAGGCGTTCGAGGGGCTGTAGAACTTACTGATCAGGTGTGGAGTAGGATGCCAGATTCTGCTGTTCACGGGATTTCTGCAAACGTTGATAAAAGGGCAGAAAGAATATTTAAGAGCAAGCAGGGAAAATGCGGCCTTTATGCAACCTATTATAATATTTTCAAGATGGCCAATCAGAACTTTACTGTCGCAAAAGCAGCCTATGATCAAGCTGTAAGCCAAGGAATAGGTAATGATGAAATTGTTCCGCTTGCAGCTAAAGTAAGAGAATGGGAGTCTGTTGTAGTCATCCAGGATGATTGCGATTTTGGACATGTTTTGAGCCAAAAGACAATGACAAGAGATGGGATGGGATTTGTTGTCCGCAAGATATTTGCAGAACTTCCCGATGGATGGAGAACACTTCATGGCGGCCATGCAACCTATTGGGCAAAGAATGAGCGTGAAGCGTTCCGAAGGGGCAACGAAAGAAAAGGCGTATCTAATGGCACCCCTGCATTCCAATATATCGAAGAATTGAAATATGCAACACTTGCACACTTTGTTGTTTTCAACCACACAGCCTACGCAGAACTTGAGCAGATCTTTAGTAAAATTCAGCAAGGTCGCCGAGAGCAGATTGAACGAAGCCCTGATAACGAGCTCGCAAAATATCAGGAATCACGTCCATGTTATGGTGCCAAGGTAGACCAGCAGTTTGCTTTCCAATATTCAGAAGAAGCAAGCAGCACGACATTTTTTGGCACATCAGATACAACGACAAAGACCTATTTCCAAGGTGGTGTTTTCGGATCATAGGAAGGTCTTTGATCCATCGAATACAATCGCCCGTCAAAAACGGGCGATTTTTTTTTCTGTTAGATTTTTTTCAAGGCAGCTGTAATCAATGAGGCAAGATTTTTGCTTTCAGGGGCCATTTCAAGGGCCTTTTTTACCGCTTTTTGCGAGTCAAGCGGCTGGTAGCCGAGGTTGATGAGTGCGCTTATTGCATCGCTAATGAGGCCGTCGCTTTGCAGGCCGATAGAGGAGGCTTCCTTTTTTGGCGAGAAAAGATGCCCTTTCAATTCAAGGACAATCCTCTCAGC
>JASHWM010000004.1 GCA_030044075.1 Candidatus Rhabdochlamydia sp.
ACGTATGGGCAGAGCGGCAGCTACACAATCTTGACAGCTGGGAGCATTGCGTCCGGAAGTTCATTCAATCCCACAGTTCAAGGAGGACTTCCTGGATTTGCATTCAGTTTGATCCAAAATCCAACAAATGTACTCCTTCACTATTCTTTCATTGGACCTCCAATTCCTACGACAATCCCTACAGAAGATTTAAGCGGCAATAACTTAAAACTTGCGAACTATCTCAATGCTTTTGGCTTGAACTCTCCTCAGCTTATGATCCTCGCAGGGCTCTCCGGGAATGAACTGAACCAGGCCCTGAGCAGCGTTTCACCTTCAAGGAATGCATTTGGAACCTTCGTCACACAAAACGCAATGTTCTCATTAAGTGAGGTTGTCTCTTCCCATTTGAATGATGAAAGGCTGTTCCAGTTTGCCGGGAAAGTCGAAAACGAAAAAGAAAAAGTGGCCTTCCTTGCCGCTGCAGGAGATTTTCCAAAAGTATATCATCAGACAAATGACAACTACGCCATCTGGCTGGGGGCCTTTGGCGATATCGCCCATGAAAAAGCACAAGATCAAGCTCCTTCTTTCGATTTTAATACCGAAGGTGTTGTCGTTGCTGTCGATGTGTTTGGCAAGAACGAAGGGATCGTCGGAGCAGGGATCGGGTATGCCCATTCCCATCTCCATGAAGACCACAATGCCGGAAAAGCCAATATCAACTACTACATTGCGACAGCTTACGGAACAAAGTACTTTTCTAGGTTCTATTTAGAAGGCGTGTTCTGGGGCGTGTTCCATTCCATCCATAACCAAAGGCATATCAAATATCCCGGTGTAAACGCTAAGGCTTACTCCAAGATCCACGGGTGGCAGTTCACTCCTCATCTTGGATTAGGTTATGACAGCGAATTTGACTGGGGCGGCATCGAGCCTTTCGCAGCGGTCGATTGGGCGATCAACTGGGAAAGAAAATTCCAGGAGCATGGCGCCGGAAGCCTTAATATGAGGGAGAAGTCAAAGACGTCTTCGATGCTTAGGAGCGAAGGCGGTCTTCGCTTCTTTGAGACATGGGAGTGGGACTGGGGCTATATCCTGCTAAAAGAAAAGCTCAGCTATGTCAACCAAACAGCGTTTGGTACAGGCAGGGTCACAGCTGCCATTACTGGTGATCCCAGCTTCTTCGGTGTTGAGATCTTTAAGGCAACACAGAACCTTGGGGCTGCAGGCTTTGACTTCTGCTTCCAGCCAGGAAAGAAGTCTCCGTTAATTACGTTCAGCTATAATGGGGAGTTTGGCAAACAGTACAGATCCAATGAAGTCCTATTTAAGATAGCGAAGAATTTCTAAAGCACTGAAGAAATCTCTAGTGGCAGGATGGAGATCGTTTCTTTAATGTAACAAAAAAACCCATTTAGCTCAAACGGGTGTTTCTGTTACACTTACAACAAAACTAAGAAATTGAAAATCAATATATTAAATACTTTTTCAGATACTGAATAGAATTTCTAAGGCAAAGAAGTCGATCTCAATCAATAGGATGGAGATCGCTTCTTCTGCCTTATTCGAGCAAATACTTCTCTTTTGCCAGGTACTTCTCAAGACAATCAAGATCGAGCTTAAAGATAGGCGTATCAAGATTGGAACTTGTGGTGGCTTTTAAGATATGCTTCATATGGGATTGTGTTACTAGGAAAGCGCCGGCAGTTTCGATGAGATAATTCGCATTGTAGCCTTCCCATAAAGGAATCCCTTCCGTGATCAAATAGCTATGATACGCATTTATCAGACGTTCTTCACTTGCCTCTTCAATAGGAAGGTTGTCGATAGCAAACTCTCTAGCAAGAGCAGCATGCGCCAGGATATTTGGCGACTTGCGATGCAAAGCTTCGAGCGGCGCCAAAGATCCTTCATAATTTATTTGGGAATGGATAAACACTTGTTTGTTTTTCTGTCTCTCCGATTTTTTCAAGGCGAGGATCTCTTGCACAGTCAGCCCGCCCGACCTTGTAATGCTAAAATCGGCCCTGGCGAAGATCTGTTTAACAGGTTGGCCTGTAAATGGAATGATATAGAGGCCAGAATTTGAAGAAGAATTGAACTGGGAGACCTTCTCTATTGCCTTTGGATAGAGCAGATTATCAGCCGCTGGGCCGCAAGGGATGAAAAGATAGCATCTGCTGCTTTCAGGAATATGACGGGCGGCCAAGATGGACTCGGAAATATAACTGAGCACTGCAGAATCTGTCGGGATTCCGCCTAGCATGATGAGGCCGACTTTATCTTCAGGCTCAATTGCTATGGAATAGATGTTGCTGCCTTCCCAATGGACCCCTCTAGGCCCATCTGTAGCAAAGTCAACTTCATCGCGATTTTGAGCTTTCAAGTAGATTGTAACGAAATCCCCAGGGGCAGGCAAAGCCAGATCACAGTTCTTATAGTCCGAATCTATCGTAGAAAATGGTACGACCTTCAACTCATGGCCCGATTTTTTTTGCCAATACTCTTCCTGGGTTGCAACCTTATTCTTCGAAAGCTCAGCTTCCGATGGCTCAATGCTATAGAGTGTGACCAGGTCTGCCTGCGACGGTGTCAAACTTTTTAGGGAATCAAAATAATAGACGGCCCCGTCTGTTGGAGGTTCCAGGACGTGGAGATCGATCGTAATTATTGGAGACCCTTTTGATGCCCTTACTATGTTTTCCTCTTCTACAGCAGAGCATACAGCAGGTAAAAACAGCGGCGTCGTTGCAATGATGCGGTCAGGAAACGTCCCAAAAATATTTGAGGTCTTAAGCTGGCTTAATACACACTGATAGGTCGGATAATGGAATAAATAAGAAGTAAAGGGCTGCATACTCACAAGGGATGCCAGTTTTTGGACATTTCCCGATTGCTGGGCCTTGTTCCAGGCATCGGCGCAAAGGTCCCCAATCCAGGGGTAGTACGTACAGCTGGAATGGAGTAAATTGAGGACTGTTGAGGAAATAGGCCTATTCTCTGAGAGTTGCTCGATTTCTC
>JASHWM010000060.1 GCA_030044075.1 Candidatus Rhabdochlamydia sp.
ATTTCTTCAGTACTGCTTGAGGGGTGTTTACAACCTCGAAGCCAACTGTCTTTGAAGCTTCGCTTGGGAAGGAGATCAGGACCACCCTTTCAAACACTTTTTTTTCTTTAGAGAACACGATATGTGTGATCTCTTTTGTCGTCGAATAGATCGGCTTCACAATAGGGATCTTTAAAAAAAGAGCGTTCATCCAACGAAGCAGTGTATTGAAAAACAACTTTTGCGTAATAAACCCTATGAAGAATGAAAGGGCCAAAATGAAAACTAATGTAAGCAGGCGGGCGAATAGCAGGCCCGATTTTTCATGGATGATCTGTTCAAGGCCAAGGTAAGTGAACAGCCACTGGATCAAGTCCATGAACGGGAGGGTGAAAAGGTCGATCAAATACAAGACGATCATGATCGTCAGAGTGATCGGAAGGAGGATGACAAGGCCTGTTACAAGATATTTTTTCATGTCGCGCCAGTTTTGTTTTCTGATTCTGGGACGATCACACCGCAGGAGACGATCATTTTGATCGCCTGTTCCGGTTTCATATCAAGAAAGACCAGCTGGCTTTTTCGATACATCATCAAAAACCCTGTTGTTGGGTTTGGTGTTGTAGGAACAAGGACGGAGAACATCTCTTCGCCTGTGACCTTACAGCAAGCTTCCGGGGCTTCTCTGACAAGAAGGCCGACCACATAGGTGCCGTCCTGCGGGTAGGGGACCATGACCACTTGTTTAAAAGTGTTTTTGTCTGTGACAAAAAGTGTTTTGATGATCTCTTGCGTTGTCTTGTACACCATGTTGACGATGGGGATCTTATGGAGGATCTGGTCGCTGATCTTAAGGAGGGTGTGGATAAAAAACCATCTGGTGACCATCCCTACCCCTATTGTCACTGCAAAAAGCAGGATCAGGACGAGCAGTTTGCTGCCGTAGCGGAGCAATTGCTCGGGAGATAGGAACAGAAAACCTTTGTTGAGAATATGCGCCTTGTCTAGAAAATTAGAGACAAGCCCCATAAATGGTTCTGTCAAAAGGTTGACAATGAAAATCACGACCGCAATTGTCACGGCGACGGGAAGAAGGATTACAAGCCCAGTAATAAAATATTTTTTCATGTTTCTCTAGTTTGGGTATGAATATAAAAGCGCCAGGGAAGAAGTGCATCTTCGCCGGCATAGTCTACACCGATCCTTGTCGATTGCAGGATGGGGAGGGGGAGCTCCTCTCTGTCCTCGATCCAAAGCTCCGAGGAAGAAAAAGAAAGGCCGCTTTGCAACCTTGTGATGCCAAGTCCTTGGCATACGACGCCAGGACCTGCGAGGACTTTGCATTCGCCTATCGTTTTTTTTCTTCTTTTTGCAATATGGTCAAGGCCCTTATCAGGAACAATGCTTCGTATCAGGACGGCGTGAGGAGTATTTTCCTTGTTTGTGACGACGTTCAAGAGATTGTGCATGCCATAACAGAGATAGACATAGGCAACGCCACCTCTATGGAACATCACCTCCGTTCTTTTGGTCCTCCTGTTTTGGTAGGCATGGCATGCCCTGTCGCCTGCTCCAGCGTATGCTTCTGTCTCAGTGATGATGCCGCCTGTCAAACGGCCATTGAAGCTAGTGAAAAGAGCTTTGCCGATCAGGGACCTTGCGATTTCGACAACATTGTCATGTAAGTAAAAGCTCTCATCTAAAACGTTCATTTTTATTTCTTTTTTTGGAGGGGTTCGCCAGTACCCAAAAGGCCTGCAGTTCAATTAAGTCGACAGATTCTAGACGAACGGGCAAAAATTCTCCAATTTTATGTATCTTGGAGGTGTGTTTTCCTACCAGGGTAGATCTTTTTTCATCGTAGATGAAGTAATCATTCTCCAGGTGGGAGATGTGGATAAAACCTTCTAGCATGACGTCCGGGATTTCAAAAAATAATCCGTAAGGCTTTACCCTCGTCACAGCGGCGATATACTCTTTATCCGGATTTTTCTTTTGATAGCTTAATAGAAGCCTCAGCTTTTTGAGCTGTTTGACGCTGTTCTCAGCTTTCATGCTGACCCTTTCCTGCGCAGAACAGCGCTCAGAGATCTCTTTGATGTGCTCGAGCTCTTTCTGCTGGTCGAAGACAAGCCTTTGGACCACGAGGTCGGTATATCTGCGGATCGGGCTTGTAAAGTGGCAGTAGTGGTCAAGGGCCAGTCCGAAATGCCCTACGTTCTCCGGAGAATAGTAGGCCATCTTCATCATCCTGATAAAGCTTACGGCAAGCTGCTGGCCGAAAGGTGTTTTTTTTGCTGCATCGAAAAGAAGCTGCAGTTCCTCGGTGTTGGGCTCGGAAGATAGAGAAAACCCAAGGGCCCTTGCCGTTGTGCAAAATTCCTTGAAGTTTTCCGAAGAGGGGCTTTCGTGGATCCGGAACACAACAGGCTTGCCCTCGTCTGAGAGGTGCTTTGCGACAATCTCGTTTGCTTTGAGCATGAACTCTTCGACCAATTGATGGGAAATGTCGTATTCGACTACTTTTATGCCAGTAGGTTCTCCCTCAGCATCGACCTGGATGACAGCTTCGGGAAGAGCAAAATCGATACTTCCTCGCAGAGAGCGTTTTTTCTTTAGGAGGAGGCAAAGTTCTGTCATCAGCTCCAGCTCTTTAGCAAAAGTGCTTTTTTTCTTTCCCTGGATGACCTCATAGGCCTCTTCATAGGTAAAGCGCTTCGCGCTCTTGATATAGGAGCGCACGATCTCGTAATGGAGCAAATCGCCCTCTTTGTCGAATTCCATGAAAACAGAGATCGTCAGGCGTATGACCTTTGCCTTAAGGCTGCAGAGGTTATTGGAAAGCTCTTCCGGGAGCATCGGCAGGCAAACCCCGGGAAAATAGGTGGAATTGCACCTTTCTTTTGCAGTCTGGTCAAGGAAGCTGTTCTCAGGGATATAATGGGCTACATCAGCGATATGGACGCCTAAGCTGTACTCGCCCTTTTTGTTTTTTTTGATGGACAGGGCGTCATCGAAGTCTTTTGCTGTCGTTGGGTCTATAGTAAATACAGTGGTCTTTGTGAGGTCTTTCCTTTTTTTTAGCTCGGATGCGGGGACCTTCGACCCGAAGGCTTTGGCCTCCTCGATGGCGCTCTTAGAAAAGACAAGGGGCAGCTCGTGTTCATGGATCGCTGCAATAATATCGCAGGAAGGATCTGAGATGTTGCCTAAATATTTCTCAAGCTGCGCGCGGATTGGGGAATCTTTTTCTGGCCACTCATTGATCTTCAAAAGGTATCTGTCGCCGACCTTTACTTTTGTCTTCTGAGGAATTTGAACAGTGACAGGTTTTTCATTTCCAAGGAGCGGGACATACGCTGTTGCGGTCCCTTTGGAGCTTAAAGACCTGATCGTCCCAGCAAGGACGGAACGTTTCCTTTCAATAATCTCGATGATCTTTCCTTCAGGGCCTTTTGGAGAGAAGACCTTGGTATTGACGACAACTTTCACTTTGTCGCCATCGACAGCTTGGTGCATCAGGTGTTTGGGAATAAAAACATCTTGCGAAGACAGGGTAGGGTTGTCTGGTTCCACAAACCCAAAACCTTTTGGATGCGCATGCAGGATCCCTGTGATGACAAGGTCCTCTTCAGTCTTCTCTTTGATTTTGAGCTTGTTTTTCTTTACGGAGATCACCTCGTTGGCGATCATTTCCGAAATGGCCTTCCTTGCTTCTTTTTGCTCTTTTTCTGAAAGAGTTAAAGCAGCAAAGAGCTCTTTTTCGGTGAGCGGCGTATAGTTTTTTTGCCCAAGGAAAATTTTAATCTTTTCGGCAATGGAGGTTGTTTTTTTCTTCATATTCTTTTTTCTTTGGTTTCCTTGGTATTTACTTCTTTGGTTTTTCACTTGCAATCTTTTTCAGGTTTTCTGTTTTAACTGGTAGCTATGCAAAGTGTTTTCAAGAAGCATCGCAATGGTCATCGGGCCGACCCCTCCTGGAACTTTTGTGATGTTCGAGCATAATGGGGCAACTCTGTCATAGTCGACATCTCCGACGACCGATGTTGACTCAAGGGTACGGTTGATGCCAACATCAATGACTGTGCAGCCGGTCTTTATCATCGAAGCCTTTACAAAATGGGGCTGACCGATCGCTGCTACCAAGATCTCTGCAGACCTGCAGACCTCTGTCAGGTCTTTTGTCATGCTATGTGCGACCGTGACTGTCGCATTTCCTAAAGGGTGTTTTTGCATGAGCATGGCAGCAAGCGGCTTTCCGACAATATTGCTCCTCCCCAATATGACGACATGCTTTCCGCTCACGGTGACATTGGCATGCTCAAGCATCCGTACAATTCCCTTGGGGGTGCAGGGAAGGAGGCCGTCCGTCTGCCCTAAAAGGAGCCTCCCTAAATTCATGGGATGGAACCCATCGACATCTTTTTCGGGATCGATCGCTTCCATGATATTTTGGACATTGATATGCGGCGGCAAAGGGAGCTGCACCAATATCCCATCAATATGCGAGGACCTGTTGAGTTTTTCGATGATAAGGAGCAGTTCTTTCTCCGGGGTGCTCTCAGGAAGTTCGACGTCCTCGGAAAGAATGCCGATTTCGCGGCACCTTTTTTTCTTCATGTTGATATAGCTTCTGGAGGGAGCATATTCTCCAATGCAAATAAAGGCAAGCCCCGGAGCGCGCCCTTTGAGCTTTGCGACCTTCTCTTTAAGGCGCCCCCTGATCTCTTCGGCAATTTTGTTTCCATCAATGATCATAAAATGTGCAAGTTCTTTATCATGGTTGTATGTAAATGGGAATTTGATGCGAGCACAGGCCTTTCAGATAAAATGCTCCTGAAATTTCCCTCGTAGTCAGTGACCATGCCTCCTGCCTCTTCGACGATAAGTTTGCCGGCGGCCACATCCCAGGGCTGCAAGCTGACTTCCCAGTAGGCGTCGAACCTTCCGCAGGCGAGATAGGAGAGGTCGAGGGCCGCCGAACCAAGCCTTCTGATCGGGACACCAAGGGATGCCAAATGAGCGAAATGGTCGATGCAGTGGAGGGGGTTTTCTGTAACGTTGTAAGGGAACCCGGTCGCCAGGATCGCATTTTCCAGCTTGTCATGGCGGCTCACGGCGATTTTTTTTCCGTTAAGGTAGGCGCCTTTGCCTTTTTGGGCAACAAACAGTTCTTTTTGCATGGGCCCATAGACGACCCCGACTAAGGGCTCTTCGTTGAGGTACGCCGCAATGCTGACACTAAAAAAAGGGATCTTATGGGCGAAGTTGACAGTTCCGTCAAGCGGGTCGATGACCCATAAGACCTCCCCTTTTTTGAAGTCTCCGCCTCCTTCTTCAGCAAGGAAATGGTGATTGGGGAAATGCTCCTTGATGGAGCGGATGATCATCTCTTCAGACTTTGTGTCAAACTCGGTGACGAGGTTTTGGCTTCCCTGTTTTTTATTGACCTGGAGATGGGAATGAAAGCCTTTTTCTAGTAAAGCGCCAGCTTCCAAAGCTGCATTGATTGCCACAAAAGAGTAGTCAGTCACGATAAAGAGCCTTTTTTACGAAGATTGCACCCGGAGCGCAATTGTTCATGAACTTATTTTTTAATACCAAAAAAAACAATTTCGATAAGCAGTTTTTAAAAGGGGGGTCTTGTCTTTTTGCCAAACAAAAAAGAGGGGTTTTTCTCTCAATTCTCCTCAATGGACGGCCGGACCATCTTCCTTATGATCGAGTATATTTTTATCGGATAGCTGAACCACAAAATAGCATATGCCGCATCAAGGAGCGGCATAAGAAAAATGTCCTGGATGATCACATTCCAGGAAAGCGGCTGGCCTTTTTCAAACATCGGCAAAATAATTGGCTGCAAAAGGGAAGAGAACATGGAAAAGATTGCAGTGAACAAGGCGAGTGAGAACACTTTGTCGTCAAAAAAGTGGCGCCGTTGGGAGTAAAGGACAAAGGTGACACAGCAGTAGTTGAGCGCATGGACCCCAAAAGGTGTTTCATAAGAGAATAGGTCGAGGAAAAGACCGACAAAAAAACT
>JASHWM010000061.1 GCA_030044075.1 Candidatus Rhabdochlamydia sp.
AGTCTGCAGTCAATTTGGAAATAGCAAAAAAAGTTTCCCGATAAGCCTTGCGGTGGGATAGTTGACGTTATTTTGTATTTATTTGGGTATGGATGAAAAAGCCTAAATCGCACTTATGGAAGATCCTTATCTTTGTTATTTGGCCTCTGATTCTTTTTGGTCTGGGCCTTTTTTATTGTGTGGATTTATCGGGCTTTAGCGTCGGCAAGATCAAATCGCCCTTGCAGTACAATGAAGAGTGGGAAGCCCACATTTTGAACAAAGAAGATCAAAACCTTCTCCAAACAGCTCTTTCGCAGGACTACTTTTTTTTAGGCAACGGGGTCACTTCCTATAGCTTTGTCAGCAACGACCAGAACTACATCATCAAATTTTTCAAGATGCGCCATCTGCTTCCAAAGAACTGGCTCAACTACATTCCTATTCCAAAAATTCTGGACAATTATCGTTTTGAGAAGATCGATAAACGAAATTTAAAGCTCTTCGATATTTTTGCAAGCTGCAAGCTTGCTTTCGAAGAACTTCATGAAGAGACGGGGCTGTTATTCATCCACTTGAACAAGACACGCGATTTAAAAAAGAAGATCAAGTTCATCGATCAGGAAGGAAAATCGCATCTTATCGACCTCGACGCGATGGAGTTTGTGATTCAGAAAAAAGCGATCCCTTTTGCTGAAAAATTCAAACGTTTCAAGGAAAAAAACGATATCCAAGGAGCGCAAAAAGCCTTGCAATCGATCCTGTATCTCGCCCTTGAGAGGAGCAGTAAAAGAATTTTGAACAAAAGCACGGACGACATTACAAGTGGCTATGGTTTTATCGGGAATTCTTGCGTTCACCTGAATGTCGCGGGCTTTTGCAAGACCACCAACATTCAGAGTTTGGAAGTAGAGTTTTTGAAAACTTCTGACAAACTGAAAGAATGGGTCCATGACCACTATCCGGAACTGGAAGACAGTTTTGAGCAGGACCTCGAAGAGTTCTTCTAAAATGCCGGGAGGATCTCCCCTTTGTATTTTTCCAAAATATGCTGTCTCATTTTTTGAGAGGTCATCAGGGCCTTTAATTCCAGCAGGTCTTCCCTAGATTCATCACCGCAATGGATCGCAATGATGTTCACGTAGGGAGAATCGCCCTGTTCAAGAAAAATGGCATCTTTTTGCGGAAGGAGGTTGCTCTCCAACGCAAAATTTGTCGGGATGACCGCCGCATCGACGTCTCTTAAGGTCCTGGGGAGCATGGCAGCATCGACTTCGATGACCTGCAAATTTTTTGGATTGTCGGTCACATCGAGCAAAGTTGCGTTTATCCCTCCTCTTTCAGCAATCTTGATCAGGCCTGCCCTTTGGAGAAGGAGTAGCGCACGCGCTTCGTTTGTCGGGTCGTTTGGGATGGCGATCTTTGCGCGGTCTGGGAGGGAAGAGATGTTTTTCAATCGATCGGAATAGATCCCCATCGGTTCAATATGGATATCGGCAAAGGGAACAATGCAATAGTTGAACTGCGCGACCTGCTCTTCTAAAAAAGGGAGGTGTTGGAAAAAGTTTGCATCGATCTCTCTTTCTGCCAAGCTGCGGTTGGGCAGCTGGTAATCTTCGATCACCAATATATCGAGATCGATCCCTTTCTGGGCAAGGTCGGGCTTTATGAACTCGAGCAGTTCAGCATGAGGGATGGCGGTTGCTGCGACTTTGAGCTTATGGGCTTTTGGAGCAGGGGTACTGCAGGCGAAAAGAAGTAAGCAACAAGCAAAGAGAGAGCGGATCATCGTATTTTTCCTCTTTTAACATCGATTTTTTTCACTAAGTGATTTCCACAATATTGGATTATCTGGACCATTACAATTAAAATAATGATCGTTGCTGCCATAATCGGAAGATTAAAGCGGTTATATCCATATTGGATGGCAACTTTTCCAAGGCCTCCCCCTCCGATCAGACCAGCCATTGCGCTATAGCCCACAAGATGGATGGTTGTCAGGGTAATACCGGAAACAATGGAAGGCAAGGCTTCCATCATCAGCACTTTGGTGATGATCTGCCATGTCGAAGAGCCCATGATCTGAGCGGCCTCAATGATATTTTTATCCACATCGTTGAGCGCGGACTCGATCACCCTTGCGATGAACGGGGCGGCGGCGAGCGACAGGGGCACAATCGCCGCTGTCGTTCCAAGGCTTGTCCCCACGATCCACCTGGTAACAGGGATCAGGGCAATCATCAAAATTGCAAAAGGGAAGGATCGCCCGATATTCACGATCCCTCCGAGGGTTTGCGAAAGGAAAGGATTTTCTTTGAGCCCCCCTTTCCCTGTGATGCTCAGGATAATCCCTACGGGGAGTCCGAGAAGCGTTGCAAAGAAGGCGGAGGCAAAGACCATGTAAAGAGTGAGCCAGGTTTCTATAGGAAGGAGCTTCCAGGCCAGTTCCATAAAATTCATGATGAGACCCTCTCGCAATGGATGGAGTGTTCTTTGAGAAAGAGCATTGCTTTAGCGATATCTTCAGGTGTCCCAAGCAGCTCGATGACAAGGTTCCCAACAGTTGTGTTCTGCAAAGAGTCGATCCAGCCCAGGAGGATATTCGCATCGACATTGCATGTCCGGATCATCTGTGAAATGATCGGCTCTTTGGCTTCTTCCCCTTTAAAACGAAGCCGCAGCAGGTGTTTGTGGCCCTTCTCAAAAAAATGCGAAGGGATTTCATGGCACACATTTTGTACAAACTTTTTCGTTGTCGGATGCTGGGGATCGGCAAAAATTTCCTCGATCCTTCCCTCTTCCACAATTTTTCCGCCATCAATGACCGCAACCTTCTGGCAGATTTGCTTGACGACATCCATCTC
>JASHWM010000062.1 GCA_030044075.1 Candidatus Rhabdochlamydia sp.
CAGCTCAGAGCCGCTCCCATTGAAGGTGAGGGAAATGTTCCCATCACCTAACGCTGCCATTACTGCAACTGCGGAAGGTGCCGTGCCGCTCCCCTGCAGGAGATAGGAGGCGTTGTCGGCATTGCTGATCAGCGTAAACCCATTGCTTAAGATCGTATTTGGCTGCGATCCTTGCGGCTGTATTACGATGTTGTCGATAACACCGCTAATGGCGCCGCCAGCCTGTATGAGCCCCGCCGTATCTCCTGAGGTGGAAAGGGTGATCAAGTCCACACTATCTAGATAAAGATTGCCAACTGAGGAGATCTCGGCGCTAGAGCCTAGGACACCGGCAGATCCTATCGCATTTTCAAGGGTAATGACAGGGTTTGTGGGCTGTAAAAAGTAAGGTTGGATGGTGATGTCGCCGCTGTTCAAAGTTTCAACAAGTGCTAAAGAAGCGGCCGCATCCCCGCTTAGCAATGATAAAGAGGCGCAATTTAATATCACGGTGCCAGGATTGAGGAGGTCTCCTCCTATGATTGCTGCTTCTCCAAGGTTTGCGTTCAAGGAGATCTCATTTGTCGCACTGCAGGTGATGGTCCCAGGAGTTGTAATGATCGCAGACCCCGGGCCGAACCCATTATCTATAGGAGAGGCATTGAGGTTGATATTATCTGCCGTGACGAAAATATTAAGTGTGCTGAGGCCTTCAATTGTTGCGCTGCCGCTATAGGAGCTTCCATTTGGGATTCCCTGCAGCGTCAGGTCCTGGCAAGTGATCAAGATGTTGCCCCCAGCACCTGAATTATTGGTGATCCCGGAAGGTCCTGCTGACCCTGAGACATTGATGTCGCCTGTAGCTTCTAAAAGAAGGACGGGATTTGCCACAGGGAATGATCCAATAGGGGGATCGATGAGGATGGTCGTCAGTAAGCTGATATCATTGTTTGCAATCAGGGTTAATTGAGAACTTGCAGGATAGCTAAAAGAGTTCTCTATGGTAATGTTGCCAACGCCCGTCCCTGTTGAATTTGAAGTGTCGATGATCACATTGGTCGTCTGAAGAGCTGTCACTAAATCCTGTGTTCCGATCCCTGTATCGGAGATGGTAACGTTTGTTAAATTATTCAAGAAAGCTGCATTGGGATAGGTATACAGGTCAACGCCTGGCGATGTGGTGGTGCTGCTGATAACTATATCTGCAGGGTCTAGCAGGAGCGTCCCTTTTCTTCCAAGGGGCGCTGCTGTGTCAACAAGGCCATTGAACGCAAGTTTTCCAGGGCTTGATATTTCGACAAAACCTCCATCGCCGCCTTGTGGGCCTCCTTTTGAGGAAATTGTCCCTAAATGTCCCGAGTAGCGGTCTCCCCATACGATAATTTTTCCTCCATTGCCAGATAAGAGGCTATCCGCATTGATCTTCACGTTCTGACCAATGAGCGTGTAGCCTGCATTTGGAATGTCAGGATTGTTTCCCTGATAGTCGCCTCCAATGAGCACCTCGCCGCCCTTTAAGCTTCCAGATGCATCAATCTTTGCGTTTTCAAGGACAAAAATTTCTTTCCCAAGGATGTGGATGGAACCGCCGCTATCTTCATTCTTTGCGGACATGTCGCCCGTCACCACTACCTTGCCTTCATTTCCAACAAGCCTGATGCGGCCATTTTGATGGGCTACGGACGTGGCCTGGATCATTCCGCTGTGTTTGATCGCGTGGGTATAAAGGTTGCCATCAGCCTTGAGATGGGCCTCAAGGGCCTTTATCGATCCGTTGTTTTCAATAGCAAATTCCGTCTCGTTTTTTATAAGGGCGGGCCGGACGGGGATCTTGCTGCCGGAGGACTGAAGGAGGACTTCCTGGCTGCTGTTTATCGACACATGTCCACTGGGGGCAGTGATCTCTCCGTCATTCCTGATGCGGTGCGCAATCAAGATGACATCACCGTCTTTTGCATGGATGGAGCCTAGGTTTACGATCTCATGGTCCGAATCGCCGGAAAAAAGGAGCTCTTTATCAGCAAGGAAGTCTTCGTTTAATATATCGAAGGTCGATGCGATGAAGCTTCCTGTCTCAATGCGCGCCCCTTCTCCGATGAGGACCCCTTTTGGGTTGATGAGGAACACCTTTCCGTTAGATTGCAAATGCCCCAAGATCTCGCTTGCACTTCCTGTTACTTTGTTCAACACCGCCGAGGAGCTATCTTGCTGCAGAAACCTTGTCACTTCATGGCTGCTAATAGAAAAACTGTCCCATTCAATGATGGCTTTTTTCCCTGTGCTGATCTCTACGATGTGGTTGGAGGGGTTTGCAAGTTTTGCGTCGCCTGCGATCAGGTGCATCCCTTGAGGATTAGCGTGGACCATGCCCCATGAGCTGAGTGCAACCACACTGAGAAAATAACTGTATTGTGGACTTTTCCGTCTTTTCACGCCGACCCAACAATTGGCTGCTTAGTTTGTTTGGATCGTAATAAAAAAATAACTTAAAGTTCAAGGTAAGTTATATAGGACTTGTTGTAAAAAAAGACCGTGCGCGGGAGCGGTGACGCCGCTTGCTTTGCGATCTTTGTTTTTTAGGATCAGGGGAAGTTCGTCAACGGTTAACTTTCCACAGCCGATGTAGAGGAGGGTGCCGACGATATTGCGGACCATTTTGTAAAGGAACCGGTTGCCTACCACACGGATGCAGAGGCGATTGCCCGGAAGGGGAATCGCCTCCAGGGTATAGATGGTGCGGACCTTGTCTTCCTGTAAAAATAGGCGCATGTTGCAAAAGGCGGAGAAGTCATGCGTCCCGATAAGAAAAGAGGCACCTTTTGCGACTTTTTGAAGATCTATTGCGTAGGGGAAGTGCCACGAAAATTGACGATGGAAGGGGAGCTGCGCCTTGTCCAGGCAAACCTCATAGTGGTATTCTTTTGCCTTGCAGTCGATCGTGGGATGGAAGTTGCAGTGTTCTTGGCCCGCCTCCAAAATTCGAATGTCGCTTGGAAGAAGGCTGTTCAGTCCTTTTTTAAGCTTGTCCATGGAAAGGGTTTTTGATGTAGCAAAAGCGACGACCTGTCCTTTCGCATGGACGCCGCGGTCAGTGCGGCTTGCAGCCTGAAGGTTGCAAGGCTCTCCAAGGATTTGATGGAGGACCTTTTCTAATTCTTCTTCAATGCTCGGGCCCATCTTGGTCTTCTGCCAACCCAAATATGAGGTGCCGTCATAGGAACAGATGAGTTTAATGACAGACATATCAAACAGCGGACCTTATGAAACAGGTAGTAACGCCTCTGAGGAACATGTCGACTGACATAAGCGTCAGGATAAGGCCCATCAGCCGTTCGCATGCCGCCACGCCGCGGTGGCCCAAAAGTTTTGTAATTCGTGCAGCGCAAAAAAGGATGAGGGTTGTAGCAAACCATGCAATGCCGATCGCGCTGAGGACCATAGTGCGGTTGGCGTCTTCATGGGAATAGATCATGACGGCCGCAAGGATGGCAGGCCCTGCAACAAGGGGGATCGCCAGGGGAACGATGAAAGGTTCTTCTTTCGGCTTGTCAGAATTGTGTTCTTTACTGCTAGGGAACACCATCCGGATAGCGACCATGAACAGGATAATCCCTCCTGCGATATTGACCGACGCTTGCTGTATCCCCAGGATATCAAGAAAGACAGAGCCCAGAAAGTAGAAAAAAACGATCACGATCAGGGCGATGAGAAGCTCGCGCAAAATAATCAGCTTTTGCCTTCTTGGATCGATCTCCTTGAGCAAGGAAATATAAACGGGCAGGTTGCCGATAGAATCCATAAGGAGAAAAAAGGAAAATGCAATCGACCAAAGGCTCATAGTGTATCTCTATTTTTCCTTATTATAAAAAACTAATCAATTGATTCCAATAAAATGGTTTTCCATACATTGTTTATCCATTTTCTTTCACGCATGTTTAAGTTATCTATAATTAAAAAACAGTCTTGGTTTTTTGAAAAGGCGGACTTTGTCCAGTTCGCCGATCCTAGGAATAAAGTCGTCTCGTCGATAGAGGCCCACTTATGATGGAACAAGGTCTGACCCCGATTTTGGAAAACGGGGATCTGGTTTTCTTTGAGGGTTTGAAAGATCTGGAGGCTTGCCCCTTTTGCTGTTTGAGAGTCCAAGGCAACCTGGACATCGACCCCTCTTTTTTTCGCTTTGACCAATCCTTCAATGAGCCTTTCGTGGGTAAAAGTAAACATCGCGATCCGTATGGATTGTTTTGCCTTGGCAAGATGGCTATAGATCAGCTCCACCACCTCGGGATTGGGTAAAAAATACAGCTTGATTGTGTGGTCTGCAAGAAGGCCGGAATAGGAAGAAAAATTTTTATCCTGGAGGTCTTTTGCAAGTTTTTTTTCTCTTAGGCCAACGACTAAATTTTGATGCATCTGCAAAGAAGAAGGTGTCAGATTGGCAGAGCCGAGAAAAATTCTTTTGTCATCAACAACTAAAATTTTCTTATGCATCAGGCCCTTGGTCTTCACTTCAGAAAGAAAGACCGTTTCAGAAAAGACCTTCTTAAGAGGCGGGGAACCTTTTGGGTCATAGTAAATAGATACAGCGACGCCCTCGCGAGATTTTTTTTCAAGGAGGCTGATGATGCGGGGATCAGTAAGGC
>JASHWM010000063.1 GCA_030044075.1 Candidatus Rhabdochlamydia sp.
GCTCGACACCTGGTTCTCTTCCTCTCTTTGGCCTTTTACGGTCCTTGGCTATCCCGAAAAGACCCCTGACCTTGAGAAATTCTATCCGACGTCCGTCCTTGTGACAGGTCATGATATTTTATTTTTCTGGGTGGCGCGAATGATCCTTATGGGAGAGTATGTGATGGGAAAGCCTCCCTTCCCGGAGACTTTCCTGCATGGTCTTATCTATGGAAGATCGTATTGGCGCTACCAAAAAGACGGCAGCATCCTTTATGCCTCATTTAAAGAAAGGGAGGCCTACGACAAAGGCGGCCCTATCCCGCAAGAAGTCCACGCCAAATGGGAAAAGATGTCCAAGTCCAAAGGCAACATCATCGATCCTTTGGAAATGAGCGACAAGTACGGCACGGACGCGCTCCGCATGGCCCTTTGTGCAAGTGCGGGACAATCAAGGCAGATCGACCTGGACCTCAGGCGCTTTGAAGAGTTCAAGAACTTCGCCAACAAAATTTGGAACGGCGCAAGGTTCACGTTGATGAACATCTCCTCATTGACAGCGGAAGAGTTTGCAAAAGGCCTGGACATTTCGCAGCTAGTCCTCGAGGACAAATGGATCCTTTCTCTTTTTGAGCGCACTCTTAAAGAGGTCTCCAAAAACCTTGAAAACTACCACTTCGACCAGGCGGCGCTTTGCGGCTACGACTTTTTCTGGAAAGAGTTCTGCGCCTATTATCTCGAAATTGCCAAACCAACCCTTTTTGACAAGCAGGGAACACCCGCTCAGAAGGCCAATAAGCAGAAGATCATGTTCATCATCCTTTGCAGCGCTGTTCGCCTTCTCCACCCGATCGCCCCCTTTATCACCGAAGAGATCTTTTCTCTATTAAGACAAAAGTTCCCTCTTGCATCTCCAAATGAAAATGCCGATCCCTATACGAAAGAGACGCTTCACGCCCTCCAAAAAGAGGCCTGCATCGTTGCTCCCTACCCTGTTTCAAAAGAGCTGCATGGCAATCCGTCTGTCTTCGAAACTTTCGATTTTATTCAGGAGGTCACCTATGCCGTCCGCAACATCCGCGCAGAAATGCAGCTTCCATTAGGGATGAGCACCGACCTTTATGTGATCTGCAATCCAAATGATCCTCTTCTTCCCACTTTGCAAGAGAACTTCTCAGTTGTAAGGTCGCTTGTTAGACTGGGCCAGGTCTTCTATGTCCAAGAGGCCCCTTCGCAAAAGTGCAATTCTACCGCAGTTGTCAAAACATTGACCCTCCTCCTTCCCCTCCCCGAAGAGCTTCGCGAAAAAGAGCTCTTAAGGCTCGGGAAAGAAAAAGAAAAGCTCATCTCGCTCCAAAATTCCATGATCGCAAAACTGAGCAACGCAGAATTTATAGAGAAGGCGCCTCCTCCTCTTGTAGAAAAACAAAAACAAACGCTTGCGCAAACAGAAAAAGAGCTTGTCGAAATCAGCAAAAAATTGAATGATCTTTCTTTTTAACGAAGAGAGTGAATGAGGCTCCCCTATCCCGACCAGCTGAGGTGCGATCTGCCCCTTTCCCGTCAGCATGAGCAGTTTGTCCATCAATCCAGGACAACTGCCCGTGAGATCATTGAAGGCAAAGATGGGCGTTTTGCCATCATCGTAGGACCATGTTCTGTCCACGATAGGGATTCTACCTTGGAATATGCAGCAAGGCTCAAAAAACTCTCAGCAGAAATCCAAGACACCTGTTTTATCGTCATGCGGGCCTATCTTGAAAAATCGCGGACCTCTGTCGGATGGAAAGGTTATATCTATGATCCCGACCTTAGCGGAAAAAATGCCCTTGGCCGCGGGATCTATCTTTCTCGAGAGCTTCTTCTGGACCTCACCGAAATGGGGATCCCTCTTGCGACAGAATTTGTCGATCCTCTTCTCTCCCCTTACTTTTCCGACCTTGTCTCCTGGGGGTTTATTGGAGCGCGCACAAGCACATCGCAGCCCCACCGCCAGCTTGCCTCATCGCTTTCTTTTCCCATTGGCTGCAAGAACGACCTCAGCGGCGATATCAGGAGCGCTCTTGAGACGGTCATCAGCACAAGGCATCCTCATATGTTCATCGATATTTCGGAAAAAGGGATGATTTCGCATACAAGCGATGGGAATCCATACACCCATATCGTTCTAAGGGGAGGAAGGAACCAGTCCAACTATGAAGAGGACGCCCTTTCTTATTGCTATAGCCAATTGAAAAAGCACCACCTTCCTGCGAGGGTCCTTATCGACTGCGCGCATGGCAATTCCCAAAAACAGCCTCTTAAACAATCTGAAGTTGCAAAATACGCTTTGGAAATGACATTAAAAGGGGACAAGAACCTCGTGGGCATTATGCTTGAGAGCCATCTGCATTTTGGATCTCAGAAGCCATCTTCCGGGGTATCGTATGGCATTTCAGTCACAGACCCCTGCCTTGACTGGTCTTCGACAGAGGACTTGCTACTTTCGATCCACTCTTCTTTCTCTAAAAGCTTTTCTTCCGGAGAAGTCCCCTCCAAAGAGTTTTCGTTCGCTCCCTGATCCAGGTGGATGATGCGGACCCACAGCTGCTGCTTCCACTCGCGGTAGACCTCGCCGCTTGCGGTAAGGATCTCGGCCTTATAGGTCAAAAAGCCCCCTTTCTCAAGGAATTTCTCCCCAAGGAGCCTGTGCGTGATATACCCTGTCGTTGCACCGACGTCAAAGTCGATCACCTCTTCTGAGTAGTCCTTATAGACGACATGGAGCTTGCCCGATGGAGAAGAGTGCAGGATATCGGTAGGGATGTGCCAGTCGACAACGAGGATTTGGCCAAGGGGCGGGTTTGCCTTCCTGGGGTCCGGGGTATTGGCCCTAGAGCTTGCCAGGTAGTCGACGTTGACATTTTGTCTGATCACAGCGACATGGTATTTATTGCAAGCTGAGAGCAGCAAAAAACTCCCAAGTAAGATTTTCTTCATATCGGCAAAATTAGGCTTCGGACTAGAATATAAAGATGTCTCGCCTACTGATTTTTTGCAATGGAAAAGCAAGCTGTATTTGGAATTGTGTTTGCCAAGGACCGCACTGAGGTCCTCCTCATCAAAAGGAGGGACATCCCTGTATGGGTCATTCCCGGCGGAGGCCTCGACCCAAAAGAGACCCCTGAGGAAGCGGTGGCCAGGGAAATCCTGGAAGAAACCGGGTATACGATCAAAATTGTCAGAAAAATAGCCGAATACCTCCCCGTCAACAAGATGACCCAGCTCTCCCATGTCTTTGAATGCGAGGCCACTTCAGGCTCGCCCTCCCTTGGAGCGGAAACAAAAGATATCCAGTTTTTTCCGTTAAACAAGCTGCCCCTTCTTCCGCCTCCCTATCCAGGGTGGATCAAAGAAGCTGAGGAAAACCATCCATTCCTGATCTGTAAAAAAATTGAAGGGGTCTCTTATTTTGTGCTCATCAAGCTCCTCATCCAGCACCCCATCCT
>JASHWM010000064.1 GCA_030044075.1 Candidatus Rhabdochlamydia sp.
TGTTTAATTCCAGGCGTTTGTGTAAAGATCTCTAAGTTATTAATTTTCAATGAAATGCATAAGCAATTCAAAATTAGGGAGATATATTGGCGGGCGTTACCGAAAGCCGCATCTGGGACTCAGCTTCTTATCTCCTTTTTCGGAAATGTGCAGGGGCCCAAAAAGCAGAGATTGTCTTTTTGAAGTATCTTTTTCCAAGGGAAAGGCCAAATGCGCAAGACTGCAAATCCTTTCCTTCAGGCCATACGGCCGGAGCATTTTTAGGTGTTGGACTGCTGGCCTCAAAGTATGGCCTTAGTCCAGTTACAGCTACCGCTTTGTCAGCTGCTAGTTTTGTTGGACTTTGCCGCTATGTAAGCAAGAACCATTGGCCGACCGATATTTTAGCAGGAGCTGCTATAGGATGGATGAATGGTGCGCTTGCTATGGCAGGAGCGGAGCTTTTTCAATCAGAAGAAGAAAATCGTTTCTAATTTTTTGAGGATTTGAGAGTTCAAAAAACGACTTCAATGGGCCGTATCGTCTAAGTGGAAATTGATTTCTTTTCTCAAAGAAATAATCCCCGCCACGTTCAATAAAAAGAGCAGTGCCCCCGAAATCGACATGATCGTCAGTGCGTGCATCTGGTCGAAAAAGCAGCAAGTAAAGAAGGTTACACAGGCATATAGATAATAGAACTTCTTTCCTCTTTTAGGGGAAATGTGCTCGGCGCATTTGATGCCGACCGCGAAGTAGGCAATCAGTGTCGAATAACCAAGCAAGAATAAAAAGAAGGGCATGACAAGGTGCATCCATGGAAATGAGGAGGCAAGGGCGTGTTGGATCATGCCCAAGCTGTCCATGGGAGCTTGCCACGTCGAGGTCACAAGCACCATAAGGATGCTCAAGGTGCAAACGATAAAAATATCAAGGAAGATGGCGACGATGGCAAGAGAAGCCTGCTTCCCGGGATGTTTGGTGCTGCTCTCAGCATGGATGACAGACGAATACCCGACCCCGATATCGGAGGAATAGCAGGCCCTTGACATCCCCATGGAAATGGTGAGAGCAAGGGAACTTCCAGCAAAAGCACCAGTAGCTGATTGGGCTGTAAAAGCTCCCTGGATAATTTTTCGGAAAATTTCCGGGAGGAATGAGATATGCGAACCAATCACATATAAGCTCATGATGATATAGATACAAAGAAAGATCGGGAGGATGATGGAACTGATCTTCCCCACTCGGCGAATGCCCCCGCTTGCACTTGCAAGGGTGATGGCAAGGAGTATTCCAAGAACAAGATAGCGGTTCATGCTCCAGCTGGTAGTCCAGCTGTCTACCATGACATTGAACATGTAGACCTCTACACTATAGACGCAGAGCAATATTGCTGCTAAGGAAGGGATCCATTGGGTCCGGAATGCTTTCTTAAGATAATACATCGGGCCGCCGTCATACCCTCCTGAAGAGTTCTTGACGCGATAGACGATCCCGAGATAGACCTCGGCATATTTGACGAGCATCCCAAGAAACCCCCCGATCCAGATCCAGAAAAGCGCGCCCGGCCCCCCGATCTGGACAGCAGTGCAAACAGCGACCGTGTTGCTGATCCCAAGGGACCCCCCAATAGCTGCAAAAAATGTCCTGATCGGATGCAGCCCCTCGTTCTCCGTATGCTGATGCTTGTTTTTACAAAGGTGTAAAAAATTTTTTATAATGAGGGGGAGCTTTCGGAACTGAAAAAAACCAGAAGAGACTGTAAGTAAGACGCCTACAATTAAAATCAGGGAAAAGTTGATATGGCTCCATATGAAATCATTGCTCTTCGTTAGGTAAATAAAGAACTTATCGAGCATAAATAGCCCTTTCTAAGGAAACGTTAAATTTTGAGTAATTAATAAGATAAAGTCAATGATTTCTCATCTAAGCAGATTTTCTCAATTTTTTGTAACAATTAAATTTTATTCTTAAGTCGTTTGTTTTGTGAATTATATAAATTTAATTGTTGACTATTATTAAATTTTATATTAAAATATCATTAATTAATTTTATTATTACTATTTTATTATGAACGAAATAAAACAATCTCCTGGATCGCTTGGTTATTTTGTAGATAATATAACAAAAGCGATTGGATTGAAAGATTGCTTTCTTGGGCCAAATTGTGAGCTGGTAAAAACAGACCCTCATCTATCGGACGCTGCTCTTGCACAAGCAATAGAAACGGTTTTTAATAGAATTGTGGCCTCTGAGGAATGCAAATATCAAGAGCTGGTCGAATTCCAGGCGGCCGTGAAATGCTATAGCTGGCTGCTCCTCTATAAGGACCCTTCAAGGTTTTTGAAGTTTTTAGACAAACCGGAAAATACGGAAAATGTATTTGGAAATTCTGACATTAATCCCGAATTTGCCATCCTTATTCGCAAAGTGAGCGAGGCTTGCAGGGCAAAGATTTTCCAATCAAATTATAAAAAATATGTATACCGCACGCGAAAAGAGCTTGAAGCTCACACCCCTATGTCTGCAAAAGAGATAGTAAGGCTTCAAAATATTCTCTCTTACATGCACCTTGACAATCGCTCATTCAGAGAACGAAAAAAAATATTTTTGTACGGGCTTTGTGCTAAATTAAATGCAAATTTGTTGCTCGGTTACAATGTCTCTACCAAGACGCTTTTTCAACGACCTTTAGAAAAGGGCGAAGTAAAAAAAGTCGAAAAACTGAGCCAAGAAGAGATCACGTCCGTCTGCTCTTTAATGGAACTGGACTTTGGAAGCGTCCTTCTTTTGACACAATTTTTGAATCGGATGGAGCAAGAATCGGATACGATGGTCGTGTTTAAGCAGATAACTCCTTGGAAACAATTAGAGTTATGTCAAATTTTACATGAATTGATCCTCTTTCTAAGTAATACCCTTGAATCCACTGATAGCAAAGATATCTCAAAGATCAGGGATCGTCTGCAGCATCAATTTGATGTGTTCTAAGAAGCACTTTGTTTTAATACTTTTGTTTATAACGGCAAATTTCAAGGTAATGTAGAGCAGTTTGTTTTAGATTCCCTAAAATACATTACAAGGCTTTGCTTTCTAAGAGAAGCTGATGAAACTCTTGCAGAGCCTCAAGCAAATAGCACGGCAGTGAAAGTCCAGATCATTGAAAATATTTCCGAAATGCTGATTCAAGCTCCTCGCGCGGAATCAGGTAGCATAATCAAATTATTTGAGCTTGCCAATTATATAAGGCAGGACCGTTCTAGACTTTTTGAGAAGGTCCAGGAACTTAACAAGAGTTCTAGCAAGTCCCCTTATAGGTTCTTCTTCCCTTACGTTTCCGATCCTTTGCAGGAAAAATACCTTTCCTTTTATCAAGACCCTATTTTGGCTGAAAAGTTTTTCTTGCAAACGCAAGCTTCTGATTGGACGCCTACAGATTCTTGGGCTGAGGGTCTTCAAAGATATACCAACTCGACCCAGTTGATTAAAAGTATGGCCCAATATCTTGATTACAATTATTGCGAACAGGACGCTCGAAGCCTTTATGAGATTTTGAGGTCCAAGATCTTTGTTGCTGAACCGCCTCGTGAACTTAGGGTTGCCTTTATCAAAGCTAGAAAACCATCCTATGAAGACCTAGGCGAAACTCAGTTCCCAGAGTCATTAGACTCCTCTTTCCAGTTGAAAGCAGCTCCGATCAAAATTGAAACAAAAGAGACCTCTCCACAAGGGGAAGACCCTTTTATCGCAGAGATTAGGAAAAATGAGACCAGAAAAAAAGAAAAGATGGCCGAACTGGAAAAGGCAAAACAAGAAAAGTCTCGAGAAGCGAAAAAAAGACAGGAGGAAATCTTTTCTTCGTATCTTGCCTCCACTTCCCTTTCAGAAGGATCAAAAAAGAAGGAAAAGAACAAAGAGGTCAAACTGGTAGAGGAGAGCTCAGGGATAAAGACCGCCACTGTAACGCCGCAAGAAGGAGAACAAAAAGGAAAAGATGAAATCCTTTCTTCATCTGTAACTTCCACTTCCCTACAAGAAGGGTCAAAGAAGAAAGAAAAGGGCAAAGAAGTCAAACCAACTGAGGAAAGCTCAAAGCCAGCTGCTGCAGTGCCGCCAAAAGTTGCCCAAATTCCCTATGAACTTCATCCTAGGGTCGCTGCTTACTACACAGACCCTGATTCTGCTATGGAAGAAGAGGATAGGTTCAGGGCCCTTAGTGGAGATGTCAAACGAAAGGTCAGGGTTTTTAAGACCCCTCCTTTGCAAGTGCTCCATTTTTTAGAGTCCCATGGAATCGAGAGCACGTGGGGAAAAGACAAAAAAAGGCATATCTCGGTCCCTTGTGAGATTGCGATCCAGGGAATCGGCAAGTTCAAAGGCATCATTTCCTGCTGCTTCTTGAAAACAGGGGAACTCTACCATTTCTGCGTGACTACCGAAAAAGCTCCCGATGCATTGGTCGGCGAAATGCTCAAAAAAGG
>JASHWM010000005.1 GCA_030044075.1 Candidatus Rhabdochlamydia sp.
GAAGATGATGGCTATATAGGTAAAAGAGGTAATGAGGCCATTTGCTTTAGGGACCGTCTGTTTATCGACAAGTTCAGGGATGATGCTATATTTCGGAGGGCCAAAAAGGGCGCTATGTGTTGCCAAACAGAATAAGAGGGTATAGCTTCCCCAGACACTTTTATATGAAAAAGCAAACATTGCTAAAAACATCACAACGATTTCGATTGTTTTTAGGATGACAAGGAACTGCTGTTTGCTAAAGCGGTCCGCCAAGATCCCTGCAGAAGAAGAAAACAGGATGAAAGGCACCACAAAAATTGCTCCGGCTGCAGAAAGGATATCGTTTGCGAACTCTTTGCCAAGTGTTCCGATCAGCATGAAAATCATAAACAGCTTATAGAGATTGTCATTGAGGACGCTGAAGAACTGGGTCGTGTTCAGAAAAAGGATAGGATTCTTAGACGGTTTTTGCAGACGTCTATAAAAATTTTTCAAAAAAGAAAAATAAGAAAGCAGGCGCATTTCTAATCTTTATGCTATGATGGAATTTTTAAAATGATAAATTTTATTTAATCTGGCAATCTTAATTTTCGGCATGGAAAAGAATTTTATTTGTTTCTTTAGCAATAGCCTGAGAAAACTTGCAGAGCTTCTTGGGGAAAATCTTCTTCAAAGCTCCCCCTTTGGGAAAAAATGGGTCGTTGTCTCAGATCATGCCATGAAGACTTTTTTGATGGAAAGTTTTGCAGGGTCTTCCTATGGGATCTCATGCGGAGTTCCCGTTATTACTTTAAGGCAAGCTGAAGAGCTTTTACTGGAAAATGACCCGAAGATGTGCGGCCGCCATCTTCCTTCAACGATAGAACTTTCTTGTAGGATCGAGTCAATTTTAAGGGAGATCTTCTCAAGATGGCGCGATTTTGCCCATAAAGATGTATTTTCTCCTCTCCTAAACTATTTTGACCTTGAGGGGCCTTCTAATCTTCAAAGACTGCCGGGATTTTGCGATGCGCTTGCCAAAGCGTTTGTAGAGCATGGCACCTGGGGAGGGAAACTGCAAGAAGCCTGGCAAGAATTTCTCTTGCATGAGGTCTTTAAGGACAAATGGATAACGCCGTCAGAGCTTTTTTCCAGCCTTGCCTCAACCGATTCTTTCTACTTGTTCCATACGGGCATCTTACCCCCTGCCCATGTAGATTTTTTCAAAAGGTCGGATGCAGTTTTTTATGGGCTCTCGCCTTGCCAGCATTTTTGGGGCGATGTCCATAGCGACGACGAGAGGGTGTTCCTCTTGAAGAAGTTCGAAGGCCGGGAGATCAAACTAAAAGAGCAGGAAGAGTGGAATACTTATGTCGGAAACGAGCATCGCCTTTTGTCAAATTTGGGGAAGGTCGGGAAAAAAGTATTTCAAACAATCCAGGAAAATTCTTTGAGCTATGAATTTTATGAGCCTTTTCTTGAGGGGCCTTTAGGTATTTTGCATAGTTTGCAAAGGAGCATACTGAATTTTTCGGATTCAAAAGAAAGGCAGCCCGCTCTTTTTGATGGCTCAATACAGGTGCATGTCGCGCCTTCGGTTTTCCGCGAGCTGGAGATCTGCAAGCAGGTGATCTCTGAGATCGTCGATCAGACAGACCCTAGCAAAGAAAAGGTCCAGCTCGATGAAATTGTCGTCATGGCGCCTGATATCGGACAATATCTTCCCTATTTGGACAGGATATTTGGTGAAAAGGAGCCGCTACTTCCCTATGAATATGAATCTACTGCCAAAGAGCAAAGCTGTTTATTTGAAGGTGTGAACACCCTCCTTCACATGATGGAAAGCGGGATGGATAAAAAAGGTCTTTTAGTTCTTTTTGAGAACGCACGTTTTTTGGAAAAGCTTTCTGTTGAAACAAAGGCGGCGCAAGATCTTCGTTATTTACTTGAAGAGATGCATCTTCCCGCCAATGATTGGAACTATGGCATCTTGCAACTGCTCACCGGGTTCATGACAAGCCGATCGGAAAAAAGTTTCTTGATTGGAAAAAATGCCATAGCTCCCATACAGGTGAAGGAAGATAAGGGAGATCTTCTTGTAAAGCTTATCCGGGCTGTCGATTCAATAGAAGCAGACGTCTTGGCGTCTGGCAAAGAAAGAACAATCAACGAATGGTGCCAGTTTTTTATCTCCCTTCTTCGAAACTACTTTTCCTTAAAGGAGGAAGAGGAGCGTATCATCGAAGGGGCCCATTCTTTTTGTTATGCGATGAAAGAAGAGAGCATCCTCATCCCCTTTTCCAGTGCAAGAAGGGTTTTTTCTTCTTTTCTACATGCAAGTGGAAAGAGATTTTTTTCCAGCGAAAGGAACTGCATACGATTTTCAAACTTCGACTATGGGAAGTTTTCTCATGCTAAAGTGATCTATCTTTTAGGGATGGATGAAGGTTCTTTTCCAAGGAAGGAGAGCAAAAACCCTTTTACTTTATCTGAGAAGAAAGCTCCCTCCAGGTCCGACCTAGACCGCTACCTTTTTTTAGAGGCCCTGATTTCTGCACAGCAATATTTTGTGATGAGCTACCAAAGGTTTTCTTCGGGAGACCATAAAGAACAAAAAAGCTCTTTTGTTCTGCAAGAGCTCCTCCTTCAGCTCGACCGCGGATTTAACCTTGAAAGTGAAAAGCCCCTTTCATTGGAGTGCACAAAAGTCCATCCTTCCCTGGCGCTGGACCCCCTCTATTTTTCATCAAACAGCTCCCTTTTTTCATATTCGAAGCAAGACTGCGAGAATGCCCTCGCTGCTTTTTCATCCCCTCCAAAAAAGGCGCCTTTCCTCAACTTCGAAGCTCCCAAAAAAATGATAGAAGAAGACCAACATTTGGAGATCGATGTCAAACAGCTTAAGGAGCTGGCCAGACATCCCATCAGATTTTATTTTCAGGAAAAGCTCGGCCTTGTTCTTAAGGAGGTCCCCAAAAATGAAGAGTTTAGACTATCGAACTTTGACCGAAGCTATCTCTATAGAGAGATGGAGAAAAAACCAGTAGAGGAGATTATTTCCTATGCCAAGCTCAAAGGGATGCTCCCGGAGGGCTTTCCGGGAATGCTTGCAGAAAAACAAATGAGGGAAGATGCAAAAGGATACATGCAGCATCTTGCAAAGCTCCACATGACAAAAGATGATGTCTGCACCTATATCTTGCAAAAAGGGTGCAAAGCCCCTGTTTTGAGCGAGGCGGGCGTTTGGCTTGTGCCTCCCCTTGAGATTGCTATAGAAAACAACGTCCATTGTGTGATTGCCGGAGAGCTTTCGGGAGTGACGCCCAGAGGCTTGCTTGTTGGCAAGGAAGCGGCCTTTGAGAGCACAGTCAAAGTATTGCCCGAGTACCTCATCTATTGCAACCACCCTGCTTTCAAGGAAAACGAAAAGCAGCTCCTTTTTTATGGAGAAGATCTTAAGAAGAGCTCTTTTGATGCGGATGAAAGCATGCTGAGATGCTTCCTCGAATACTTTTTGATGGCAAAAAACTATCTTTCCCCATGTATGCCACGGTGGATAGAGCCTCTTGTGCAACAAGACGAGCATTCTCTTTCTAAGGAGATGATAAAAAGCATGGAAGAACAAGTCTGGGAGGACAGCTATCTCTTGTTTTTAAAAAATAGGGCTGGGAGGTTCTCTTCCAAAGATCTTTGTCAGATGTGGTCTGAGCATGCAAAAGGAATTTTTTCCGATCTCCTCGAGGTGACGTATGAGACAGTTTGATGTGCTGCATCCGGGCCTGCAGGTTTTTGGATCGCATTTTCTCGAAGCTTCCGCAGGGACGGGCAAGACCTTTGCAATCGAACATATCGTCTGCAGGTTGCTCATTGACAAAGAAGACCCTTTGAACATCGAAGAGATCTTGGTCGTCACTTTTACAAGGGCTGCCACACGAGAGATGAAACAAAGGATTTACTTAAACCTCCTTAAAGTTCAGGACCTGCTCGAAAGAAAAGAAAAAACTTCGTGGCCCTACATCAGAGAGGTCGTCGAGCGGGGTGATGAAGAGGTCCGCATCGCTCTCAGGAGGGTTGAAGATGCCCTTGTCCGCTTTGACATGGCCCAGATCTACACGATCCACGGATTTTGCTATCGCATGCTTGAGCAGTTTGCCTTGGAGGCAAAAATTGGTTTTTCTATCAATGACCCAGCGAGCTTTGATGAGGAAGCGATGCTCGAAGAGCATTTAAGTGAATTTCTATCACAAGGATCGTGGCCAGGCTACAGCCTATCCCAACTTGAAATGGTCTGGAAAAGAGAGCGCTCCGATAAAGGACAGCTCCTTCGCAAGTTCAAGCGGTTTTTGGACAAAGATGCGCCCTTGAGAGAAAAGGCGGGCATTGCTGAGGCCTACGAGGCTTTTCAAAATAAGGTCCAAAAGATCTCGGAGAAGAGTGACTTCATCGCCGGCAATATCGTAGAAGATTATCAGAAGATTGCCCCGTGTTTTAAAAAAATGAACGATGGGTACCTTGGCCAGGTGCAAGAGCTCGGCAAGTTCTTGGAGGCAAAAGGATGCTCCAAAGAGGAATTCGAAGCTCTTTTGCACAAAGACTTTTTTTTAGAAAAGCTCTCTATGGACAACATGAAGGTAAAGGCAGTGTTCCCAAGAAATGAGCTGCACTATCCTGAGCTATTTTCACTCCTTAGACAAGAGGTCTATCCTCTCATACACAGCTCTTCCGACCCGCGGGAAAACCTTGCACGACTTGGAGAGGATTTCCGAAAATCATGGGAAGAGAAAAAACTGGAAAACGAAACACTCTCACATGACGACCTCCTAAAAAAAACAAGAGATGCTGTAAAGAGCGAGGGATTCTTGGAAGGGGTCAGAAGCCTCTACTCTGCTGCGATCGTCGATGAGTTTCAAGATACCGATCGGCTTCAGTGGGAAATCTTCGAGAAGATTTTTTTGCATGGAAGAATGAAGGCTGTATATTTCATTGGAGATCCCAAGCAATCGATTTACTCTTTCAGAAAAGCCGATCTCTATACCTATCTTCGAGCGCAGGATCGTGTAGGAATAGACAGGAAGGGGTATTTGGACACCAACTACAGGTCGGAGCCGGCCCTTGTCCACGCTTTAAATACCCTGTTTTCCAAAGAACATCTCGGCCATTGGATCAGACTTCCCTTCCAGAATAGTTTTTTGGAATATATCCCAGTGCATTCCCGCCCCGGGGCTGTAGACCAGGATTTTTCTGATGAAAAGGGGAGCATCCACTTTTTACTGGCAGAGGGTGAGGCAGGAAGAGAAAAAAGCTGGCCGACCCAGTCTTTGGAAGAGGAGGTCCTCTTCCCTTATTATGCAAAAGAGGTCCTCCACTTGCAGGCAAAAGGGATCGCTCCTCCTGAAATCGCATTTTTGGTCAAAGACCGCTACCAGGCGCAACGACTGTATGATTTTTTTCGTGAGAGGGGGATTTGCGCAAGCATCAAGCGGACTTCTAACCTTCAAGATTCTCAAGCGTTCGATGCCCTCTACCATTTTCTTGTCGCTTTATCTGATCCAGGCAACATGGGCTGTCTCAAAAGAGTCCTGGCAGGGCCTTTTTATGGGTGGGCAGAAGAAGACTTTAGGGAACTAGCTGAAAGCAATATCGAAGTGAGAGCCTTTTTTAGAAGACTGTCTTTGACCTTTGCAGAAAAAGGTCTGTCTGCTCTTCTTGAAGAATTTCTTTGCAGTAAAGGAAAAGAAAAATCGATCTCATGCGAGATCATAGAAAATCAGGGCGTTTCGTTCTATCAGGAGATGGAGCAGATCGTCCATATCCTCCTTGCCTATGAAGCAAAAACAGGATCTGGGATTTTGCAGCTTATCCGTTTTTTGGAAGAAAAAAAATACAGCGAATCCGAAGACGAAGAGTGGAAGCTCCGGCAAGATGATGAAAAGGGCGCTGTGACCATCATGACAATCCACCTGAGCAAGGGTTTGGAGTTCGATATTGTTTTTGCAATCGGGCTCATGCAGCGCTCAAACAAGACAGAGGAATTAATGGTTGTGCGTGAGGGCGAAAATGAGTTTGTACAGCATGTCGACCTAGAAGATAGAGCAGCAAGGAAGTCTCTCGCAGAAGTGGAAGCCGAAAAGATGCGGCAGCTTTATGTTGCTCTCACACGTCCAAAAAGGAGGCTGTATTTGCCAATCGCCCTAGAAAAAAAGGGAAAGGTCCCTACTTTTGGCATGGCAGCGCCGATCGAGCTCTTTCTTTCGCGCCACCTGCAAAAAGAAGCAGGCGAAGAAGAGCTCTATGATTGTATCGAAGCGCTCTCGGCTGCAAAGCTCACCGCATTTTTTGAGACGCTCTCAACAAAAGCCAAGGTGTCGCACTCCCTCCTGGAAAGGAGCGAGGCGGCCTTTAAAGAAAAGGATGCCGCTCCTCAAGCAGAGGTCTTGTCTTATCGAACTTTTTGCGCCTTTTTCACACCCAAGCAGGTTGTTTCGTATACGACCTTGTCAAGCAAAGAGCAGCAGGGGTTTATAGGCAAATCTAAAGAGGGTGCATCTGAAGAAAAAAACCTTGAGACACTTCCCGCGGGTCCCAAGACAGGGATCTATTTTCATACGATCCTTGAGAAGATTTTTCAAAGAGGCCTTTATCATCCTTTTAGTGATGAAAAAATTGGGGAGCTTGCCTTAGAGGTTTTATTTGGGTCAGAGCTAGAGCCCTGGAAGGAGGCCATCACTTCCTGCATCAAACAGCTCTTCACCATTTCTCTTGAAGAAGGCGGAAAGGTATTCCGACTCACTGACCTTGATCCAAAAGGGATGCAAGTAGAGATGGAGTTCCTCTACCCATTTGATCAAAAACTCTATAAAGGATCGATCGACCTCGCATTTGTTTTCGAAGGAAGGTATTATTTTGCTGATTGGAAGTCCAACCTTTTGAGCGATGATGCAGTCCTCGAAGAGGTCATGAAAAAAAATGACTATTTCCTTCAGGCATCGATCTATGCAGAAGCGCTTGCAAGGACTTTGTCCCATTTTGAGAAAAGATCTTTTGCAGATTGTTTTGGGGGGTGCTTTTATTTTTTTCTAAGGCAGGCCAAAGTGTATCATTTCTATCCAAAAACCTTATCCTTTGGGAAGTCATTATGCAAGCAGCTGACAACATGATCGAAGAGGGCGACTACGTACTAGCAAAAAAACTGTTTTCCTTTTTCCCGGGGGCCAAGGAAGAGTCGATTTTGCTTATGGCGCGACTTTTTGCTAGCAGCCGCCTCGGAAATTTATGCCTTCCCCTTGATGAGAACGAAGGCCTTTTTGAGTTATTTCACAAGGCTAAAAGTGATTTCGAAGAGCTCTTTGGAAGCCTTGATGATATGAACTCCCCAAAACCTGTCGTCTTCGATCAAAACGCCCTCTATCTGCATAAGAACTGGATATCTGAAAAAACGATTGCTTCGCTCCTGCAAAGCAATCAGAGGACCTTGATGGATGAAGACCTCTTTTTGGACAGTAATCTTCTTCAGGAGCAAAAGCAGGCTGTTTTGCGCGCCCATGAATCTCAAATCAGCCTATTATCTGGAGGGCCCGGGACTGGGAAGACATATGCTGCAGCGCATATTGTCAAATCATTCCTTGCAAGGTTCCCTCATGCTACAATCCTTTGCGCTGCACCGACAGGAAAGGCAGCCATGCAATTGAAGGAGTCTCTTGCAAAGCAGCAGATCTTTTCGGTCCCGTGCTCAACGCTGCATGCCCTTTTGCAGCTTAAAACAGAGAGGAGCTTGCCTTCAAACCCTATCCTGATCAACGCCGATCTTATTATTGTCGATGAGAGCTCTATGATCGATGCTTCCCTTTTACAGATATTTTTATCGTCCCTAAAGCAAGAGACGAGGGTAGTGTTCATGGGGGACCCTTTTCAACTTCCTTCGATTGGAGCTGGGAGTGTGTTTGCAGACCTTACGGAAATTGCAGAAGGAACATTGCCCATCCCCTGCACACACTTAAAGACGGCTTTGCGTTTTGAAAAAGAAGAGGTCTTCCGCCTGGCAAATGCCGTTTTAGAGGGAGCAGAAAAAGAGCTTTGCGCCAATCTGCCACAAAAGTGGGATCCTGTTTTTGCCTCTTCTCTGCTTGAGGAGTTTGTCAAAGAAAACATGGTCTCTTCTTCCGACAAATCCCCTGAATCTGCGATGTCATTATTGGGACGCTCCAAAATCCTCACCTGCTTAAG
>JASHWM010000065.1 GCA_030044075.1 Candidatus Rhabdochlamydia sp.
GTTATTCTGATCTTTTGGCTTACTGCCGAGTTCGGACACTTTAGCGGCAATCAGATTGTGCTGTTTTAAGAGGGACCTCATCTTCTCGGAAATAGCTTTTTCCGTGGATTTCATTTCACTTGATGATAGTTTATTCGAAAGCCCTTTCAGGTCGTTTTCAAAACTTCTGATCTTCCCTTCAATAGATTGCATTTCGCGTAGCATTCTGGGAATGCTGCCCGACTCTAAAGCGCTATTTATGCTCATGCAGGAAGCTGAGGTCGGCAGATCCTCGCTTGATTGTTTTGGTTTATTCAACAAGCTATTAATAAAATTAGAAATCATATGTGCACCTAATTAATTATGTATTAATTATAATACATTATTATTATAATTTTAATATAAACTTAATAAATCGATAAAAGTAATAATAATTCGTTGAAAATGAAGGGGTTAAGGAGAATTCCTTAACATATTGATAAATAAAGCTTTATGTAAAACAGGGTTTGGATATGAAAAAACCGCCTAAAAAGGCGGTTTTTCTAAGAAAGAGGGGGTTAGTCTCTTCTAGGACGGCGTGGGCGGTCTTCGCCTCCCCAGCGGTTTGAAGGACGGCTATTGTCAAAAGAACGCTCTCTGCGTTGCTCTGGACGTGCTTCGTTGACGATCAATGTGCGACCGTTCAACTGTTTGCCGTTCATCCCTTCAATAGCTCTTTGAGCTTCATCTTCGTTTGTCATTTCAACAAATCCGAAGCCTTTTGACTGGCCTGTGAATTTGTCTGTAATGATACGAACAGATTGGATCGATCCGAACTCAGAAAACATTTCACGTAGTTCGTCTTCTGAAGTACTGTAAGGAAGGCTTCCTACGTACAATTTTTTGCTTGTCATTTGGCTCATACATTCTCCTTAAAGGTGAGCATTTTTTCGGTTGATTCGAGCTCTCGGCCATCGGCTAGCAAAACTGCACGTTGGATACAAGGGACACTATCAACTAACGGGAGCATAGTAACATAATATTCCCAGGGTGTCCACTGAAAGATTGTATTTTGTCAAAATCCTGTTTTGAAAGCACCCCTTAAACGATTTTATGTGTTTAAGTAAAAATTTCAAAATTTGTAAAAAATTTGTTGAACTATATGCTCAAAGGGCATATTGAATTGTGTTATAACTCATAACCATTTAGGAGAAGGAGTATATGGCGCTAAAAGATACTATCAATCACATGAAGAATTTACTTGATACACTTTCAAAAGATTTGGACAAAGCAACAGGTGGGAACAAAGCTGCTTCACAGCGCGTTCGCACATGCAGCATTAAACTCGAGAAAGTAGCGAAAATGTACAGAAAAGAATCTGTTTCATCTGAGAGAAAAGGCGGCGGAAAGGCCAGTAAAGCAAAAGCCCCTGCAAGAAAAGCTGCCAAAGGCGCAAAGAAAGCCCCTGCAAAAAAAGCCAAAAGAAGATAGGCTACAATCATTTTGAGGGGGGATAATAGTCCTCCCCTTTTTCTCTTTTTCCTTTTTTCCTCCCTTCGTTTATCCTAGCTCATAAAATCTGTGAGCGTTCTTATGTTAAGTCAGTCTGAGGTCATTTTAGATGCCTTTTCTGCAAAAGGCAGAGCGACAGGCTCCCTTGATAATTGCAAGGTTGAAGTATTTGGGGGCGCTCCAGGAGACACAGCCCTTGTTGCCCTTGGAAGAAAAAGAAAAGGCAAAAGACAGGGCATTTTACAGGAAGTCCTACGCCCTTCCTCTCTTCGGACAACGCCTCTATGCAAACATGCAGGCGTCTGCGGGGGATGCTGCTGGCAGCATATTGATTATGCCCATCAGCTGCGTCTCAAGCAGGAGGTGATCGAGAGGATGTTCTCTGAATTTTCTCAAGCTATCGTTTATCCGATCATCCCTTGCGACCCTCCTTTTCACTATCGCAACAAGATGGAGTTTTCGTTTTCGCAAAACAAGGCGAAAGACCACTTCCTGGGGCTCATGATGGGAGGCTCTGACAAGGTATTGAACTTGGAAGAATGCCATCTGACATCCAAATGGTTCTCCGATATTGTCATAGGGGTAAGGAATTGGTGGAAAAAGACATCGCTTGCTGCCTACCACCACTATCAGGATACCGGGTCGCTTCGAACACTGACACTAAGAGAAGGGTATTATACTAAAGACAAGATGGTCATTTTGACCGTTTCAGGAAACCCTGATTACGCCATAAAAAAAGAGGATCTTGATACATTTGTCAAAGAGGTCAGGGCTGTAGGAACAGAAGGCGGCCTGAGCATTTTCTTAAGGATCCACCAAATACAGAAAGGGTCTCCAACCCAGTTCTTCGAACATCTCCTGTATGGGAAAGACCATATCAAAGAAAAGCTGAACATTGATGAGGGCTTTTTGCTGACGATCAGCCCTGATGCTTTCTTTCAGCCCAACACAAGGCAGGCGGAGAAGCTCTACAGGCGGGCAAAGCAAATGCTTTCAGGGGCCCCTTCCAAAACACTCCTTGATCTATACTGTGGAACAGGGACGATCGGAATGGTGATGTCAAAATACTTTGACAAAGTGGTCGGGCTCGAAATCAACCCCTATGCTGTGATTGATGCGAAGGCCAATTTAGAGGCCAACCGCATATCCAATATGGAGGTGCACCAAGGCGATGTGGCACAAGTCTTGAAAGAGCTTGGAATGAAACGAGAATCAGGGGAGATCGATGCCGTCATCGTAGACCCTCCAAGGTCTGGGCTTGATGATAAGGCGATCGCGCAGATCGGAGAAATTTCTCCTAAAATGATCCTTTACATCTCCTGCCATCCAAAGACCCAGGTAGACAACATTAAAAGCCTTGAAGCCTTAGGCTATCAATTGGTTAAAGTCCACCCGGTCGATCAATTTCCCCATACGGTCCATGTAGAGAATATCGCTCTTTTGCAGCGGAGAGGATTTTTTTCTTGATTTTCTTCTGTATTTTGGGCAATCTGGGATTTTCTTCAGATTAAATAGGAAATTTTACATGAAAAAGACCCTCGGGATTATCTCTCTGTTTTTGCTTTCCAGCCAGTCTCTTTTTGCACAAGAAGGAGCTCCTGCTAAAGAACAGAATTTTATGCAGACACTCATCATGATCGGTATCGCGATCGTATTTTTCTATTTCATCTTATGGCGTCCTGAACAAAAAAGACGTAAAACAATGGAAAAGCAACGCAGCTCGCTAAAAAAAGGCGACCGCGTCACTGCTATGGGAATTATTGGTACTGTCTTTAAAATTCAAGACAATACGCTCGTCCTCAAAATGTACGATGGATCAAAGATCGAAGTTCTTAAAGCATCTGTAACAGACGTACAGCCTTGTTCTGAGGAAGATTCAAGAAGAGTTGAACAAGAAGGCTAGACGCCTTCTTTCTTTACGGCCACTTCATGTAGCAGACTCAATATCTTCATGAAGTGGTTTTTTTTTGCTTAGAAAAATTAGCTTGATTGAGCTACCTCTTCAAACATCGGGTAGCGTTCACCAAATCCATTCAGGGCTGCATCCACTTTGCTGAGCTTGTCTGCCAGCAATGGATTGTTTGCTCCATCTTCTTGCTGCTCTTTTAGGGCAGCGTAGCTTTCTCTGATTTCTCCCATTTTATCGACGATTTGCTCAATCTCTAAAGAAACCTGTTTCAAGAAGGCCTGGCGCGCATTTTTTGGCTTTCTCGAAAAAGATTCATAGTTTTCTTTTGCATGAAGCGATTTTTCAAGTGCTTTGATCCTTACCTTCAGTCCTTCGTTCTCTCTGTAAAGCTCGTCAATTGCTCTTTCATAGGTTTCAGGGGTT
>JASHWM010000066.1 GCA_030044075.1 Candidatus Rhabdochlamydia sp.
CAAATAGAAAAAATCACCCCCTATGTCTATGTCAGAAAACTGTCCGATGAAAAGCGTTATGCAGATCTGTCATCGCTTTATGCCCTAAGCCAGATCTATGGCATCGACTTCACCGTTTACCAAACTGGCCAAGATGAGGAGCAGGTCACAAAAATATTGATCCCTCAAGAGCACCAGAAAGGAAGACCGCAAATCCATCTTGAACTTCCTCAGAATAGGGGATATCAAGACCATTATAATTTCGTTTTTCCCAAACCTTCTCAGTCGTCTTGAAGATGAAAAAGATACAAAACTGACTGTGTCTCTAAATTTCTATTGAAAAGACCTCCTCATCCTTGCTAAGTCTTAAAGAAAAAGTGTGAATAATGAAATATCGAACCAGGCTTTATGTCATCTTAGTGAGCATTGCCCTCATCAGCTCGCTATCTGGCCTCCTCCTTGCTTTTTTGCAGACAAGAAGGCTGTTTTTATATGAGTACCGCAGCAAGGCGATGTCTATCGCTTCCACAACAGCCGCACTGCTCGACCCCACCCCTCTAAAAACGATCAATACCCCTGAAGATGCGAATCTTCCCAAGTACACTGAATTTCGCGATCTTTTGAGGGCTGCAAGGGACCATAATCAAAGGCAAGATGTCTTTGTGACTTTCATCTACACCCTGAAACCATCCCCACAAGATCCTTCTAAACTTGTTTTGGCTGTAAGCGCAGCAAACACCCCTGAAGAAACCATTCCCATCGGCGCTGTTTACGAATCAAGTGTTGACAAAGAGCTTGTCAAGCACCTTACGAAGAACTACTCTCCTAAAGAGTTTGTGATCGACAGGTGGGGCTCATGGCTCAGCGCCTACTCCCCTATTTACGATGAGCAAGGCAAATATGTTGCAACACTTGGTATCGATATCAACGCAAAAGATATTGAATACGAGCTGGACCATCTATTGATGCTCAGCATCTATTCCCTCTTAGGGGCCCTTGGCCTCGCATTCCTCTGTGCTTTTACCCTTGCAAAACAGATGACCTTATCATTGAACGTCATCAACCATGCTGTAAGCGACATCAGCAAGGGGCACTTTGAAGTAAGGCCCAAGCTAAAGACACACGATGAGTTTCACGACTTGGCCGTCGCAATCTCCCAAATGACCGAAGGCCTTGAGCAAAGAGAGCATCTCAAAAAGAACTTTGCAAGGTACGTCTCTTCCCATGTCCTTGAAAAAACCTTGGAGCTCACCTCACCGATCACCCTTGAGGGAGAAAGAAAAAAGATCACTGTCCTCTTCTCGGATATTCGCGATTTTAACCAAATCACGGAAAAGTATCCCGCTGAAGAGGTCATGAATATCTTAAATTCCTATTTTACAAAAATGCTTGAGATCATCTTCGAATACAATGGGACCTTGGACAAGTTCCTTTGGGATGGGATCATGGTCGAGTTCGGCGCCCCTGAAGATGATCTCGAGCAGGAGAAACACGCCATCTTGGCAGCGATCGCCATGAAAAAAGAACTTGCGATTCTTTGCGAGACTTGGAAAAAAGAGGGAAAGCCCACCCTTGATATTGGGATTGGGGTCCATACAGGCCTTGCTGTTGTGGGAACTGTCGGCTCAGAAAAAAGGATGGAATATACAGCCATTGGAGATACTGTGAACGTTGCTTCAAGGCTGCAAGCGCTCTCCAAAGAAAAAGGGACCACAATCTTATGCAGCGAAGAGACATACATGCCTATTCGAAATGAATTTTCTTTTAGCAGCCTGGGAGAAGTGCAGCTGCATGGAAGGACAGACCCCATAAAAACTTACTCTTTGAACATATGAAATACCATACAAAGCTCTATATCTCTTTTTTAGGACTGGCTTTGATCAGCAGCTGCGGGGGTATTTACCTAGTGGAAACAGAAACGGGCAAAGTCTATACCAAAGAGTTCCGCAGCCAGGCAATGTCCATTGCTGCAACGACCGCGGCGCTCGTCAATAGCGAAGATGCAAAGGTCGTCAATCCCAGCGATCCCTCCTCCTTAGCCTACAAAAAAATCTACACTACGCTAATAAAAGCACGGAACGCCGACAGGCGCAGCGACATTTACGCATCAAAGCTCTACCTACTAAAAAAAGATCCGGACAATCCAAATCAGATGATCGTTGAAGTGACAACGGCGCCTAAAGAGACAATGGTGGGAAGGCCCTATAACACATCTTTCAAAGAAGAGATCACCAAGCACATCTTCGAGACCTACTCCCCTAAAGATTTTATCAGCGAGAATGAAGAGACCTGGCTGAGCGCTTTTGCTCCTATCTTTGATAAAAGTGGCAACTATGTCGCATCAGTTGGGATTGATATCAGGGCCAATGAGATCAAGTCCGACCTCTTTCGTCTTGTGAAGTTCGGATTTATCTCTCTATTCTCCTCGCTTATTTTGGCGTACATTTTTGCCAAATACTATTCTTCGAAGATATCGTCATCTATAGGGAAGCTGTGCGAGCTCACAAGAGAGATCTCTAAAGAGAACTATCAATATCGGATCGACCTTGAGACAAATGATGAATGCAGCGATATTGCAAAGGCCATCTACCAGATGTCCGATGGGCTGATGCAAAGAGAGCGGCTCAGACAAAACTTTGCCCGCTACGTCTCCGCAACAGTGCTTGAGAAGGTCCTTGCATCGGACCATCCTCCCAAACTAGAAGGAGAGAGAAAAAAGATCACTGTGCTTGTCTCGGACATTCGCCAGTTCACTTTGCTGTCTGAAAAAATGGACCCGGAAGAAGTCCTCAAATTGCTCAATGAGTATTTTGAACAGATGATCGATGTCATCTTTGCTCATAATGGAACTTTGGACAAATTCCTC